>USHT01000262.1 GCA_900554455.1 uncultured Collinsella sp. | reverse complement strand
TTCCCGGAGCAAGGCAACCCGCCCGGAGCAGGCCCCAGCGCGAGACCGTCCCGGATGCCTGCCTACTCGTTGTCGCCGGCAGTTAGCTGCGTTGCGGAGAGCGCGCCGTCGGCAGCAGTTGCGGCAGCGGCGTCGGGCCAGACCCAGTCGGTAAAGGCCGGGTGATCGAAGCCCTCGTTGCACGCGAACTCAAAGGCCTCGGTGCGGAAGGCCTCCCACTCATCAATCTGCTCGACAAACTTATCAGCGTCGACCATACGCAGCACGTCGGCGGCCAGGGCCCAGCGGTCCATGTTGTTCAGACGCAGCATGTCGAACGGCGTGGTCGTGGAGCCCTTTTCCTCGTAGCCGTGGACGCGGAAGGCATCGTGGCCGGGGCGGTTCCAGATCAGACGGCGGATCGTGCCGGCGTAGGCGTGGAATGCGAAGAGCACGGGCTTCTCGCCGCGGCCAAACAGCTCGGCCCAGCGCTCATCGCTGATGGCTTGGTCGTTCTCGCAGACGTTCTGAATCTTGAGCAGATCGACCACGTTGATGAACCACACCTTAATGCCCAGCTCGCGCAGCATGTCGGTTGCAGCCAGAGCCTCGAGCGTCGGCACGTCGCCGCACGTGGCGACCACGACGTCGGCCTCGGCGAGCGAGTCGGCAGTCGATGCCCACTCCCAAGTCGCGACGCCCTCGGCGAGCTCGGACTTGGCCTCGTCGACCGTCTGGAAGGTGGGGGCGGGTTGCTTGCCACAGAAGATGGCGTTGACGCAGTCGGTGGACTGGTAGACGCGCTCGGCAACGGCAAGCGCCATGTTGGCGTCGGCCGGATAGTAGGCATTCACGATATGCGTGTCGTTGGCCTTGTTGAGCAGCAGGTCGATAAAGCCGGGGTCCTGGTGCGAGAAGCCGTTGTGGTCCTGACGCCAGACATGGCTCGACAGCAAAATGTTGAGGCCGCTAATGGGAGCACGCCACGGAATCTCGCGCTTGGTGGCCTCGAGCCACTTGCAGTGCTGGTTGACCATGGAATCGACCACGTGGACAAAGCTCTCGTAGGAACTCCACACACCCGAGCGGCCGGTGAGCACATAGGCCTCGAGGAAGCCCTCGCACTGGTGCTCGGACAGCTGCTCGACAACCTTACCGGAACCGGCCAGCAGCTCGTCGTTGGCATCGTCCTCGTAGAAGCCGGCATCCCACTGCTTTTTGGTCACCTTGTAGGCAGCCTGCAGACGGTTGGACGCGGTCTCATCGGGACCGAAGATACGGAAATCGTCCATGTTCTTGGCCAGAACGTCGGCAGTGTACTCACCAAAGACGCGGGCGGCCTCGGTGGAGCCCCAGCCGTGGCCCTTGCTTGCAACGGGAATCTCGTGGGCATGAATATCGGGGAGTTCGAGCTCGCGGCGCACCTTGCCGCCGTTCGCATTGGGGTTGGCGCCGATGCGCAGCTCGCCGGTCGGCATAAAGGCCGTTACCTCGGGGCGCACCTGGCCCTCGGGCGTAAAGAGTTCCTCGGGCTTGTAGGAGCGCAGCCACTCGCGCAGCACGCGGAAGTGCTCATGGGTGTCCTTGGCGCTCGCCAGCGGCACCTGATGGGCGCGCCAGGAGCCCTCGGTCTTCTTGCCATCGATCTGCTTGGGGCAGGTCCAACCCTTGGGCGTACGGAACACAATCATGGGGTAGGCCGGACGGACCACGGTCTCACCCGCGGCGGCCTGGGCCTGTGCGGTGGCCTTGATGTCGCAGATCTCATCGAAGACCTGCTCGAACAGGGCGGCAAAGCGCTCATGGATGCTCGCGTGACTCTCGTCGTCAAAGCCGGCGACAAAGAAGTGCGGCTTATAGCCCATCCCCTCAAAGAACTTGGTGAGTTCTTCGTCGGACACGCGGGCAAGGATGGTGGGGTTGGCGATCTTGTAGCCGTTGAGGTGCAGGATCGGCAGGACGATACCGTCGGTTGCCGGGTTCACGAGCTTGTTGGACTGCCAAGAAGTCGCGAGCGGACCGGTCTCGGACTCGCCGTCGCCCACCACGGCCACGGCCAGCAGGCTCGGGTTGTCCATGACGGCACCGTAGGCGTGGCTGAGCGTGTAGCCGAGCTCGCCGCCCTCGTGGATGGAGCCGGGCGTCTCGGGCGCAAAGTGGCTCGGAATGCCGCCGGGGTAGGAGAACTGGCGGAAGAACTTCTGCAGGCCGGCCTCGTCATTGGTGATGTCGGGGCGAATCTCACGGTAGGTGCCATCGAGCAGCGACTGGGCGGTGCCGGCAGGGCCACCGTGGCCCGGGCCCATCAAGAAAATGGCGTTCTGGTTGTGATCGGCGATAAGGCGGTTAACATGACCGAACAGGAAGTTGATGCCAGGCGTGGTGCCCCAGTGACCGACCAGACGGTGTTTAACGTCCGGGCGACCAAAGTCGCGCACCTCACCGGTTTTCTCGTCGACAAAGTCAGTGCGCATCAGCGGGTTGGAGCGAAGGTAGATCTGACCGACGGACAGATAGTTCGATGCGCGCCAATACAGG
>USHT01000261.1 GCA_900554455.1 uncultured Collinsella sp. | reverse complement strand
AGGGCATTACCTTTGAGCACATTCGCATGGACGAGGTGCTCACGCCCTTCGTGGTCAACTCCTTCTACTTCTGTGACAAGGACGGCAAGACCGATTACGTGCAGTCTCGCGAGGCGCTGCCTGTCGACGACCGCACGCCCGGCTTTGGTGCCACGACGTTTTGCGATATCGAGGCCACCAACTGCCATGCTGCCGCGGCCTATATCACGGGTCTGCCCGAGAGCAAGGTGACGCGTCTGACGTTCCAAGACGTTCACGTTACCTTTGCCGACGATGCCGAGCCCTTTGTCCCGGCCATGGCCTGCGGCGTTGAGCCCATGGTGCGTCAGGGCATCATTGCGCAAAACGTCAAGGTGCTCGACCTGCAAAATGTGGTGATCGAGGGCCAGGACGGCGAGGAGCTGCAGCTCCAGAACGTCGACAAGGTTATCCGTTCCTAACTCGGGGTGATGACCAGGGCTGCATTGTCGGATAAATCGGCAATGCAGCCCTTGTGCGATACGGCCGTGTGCGCTGCGCTACGCATCATGGTGAAAGGGAATACATGCTCAATAAAACGATTCCTGTCGGGGTCGATGGCTCGTCTGCCACGATTACGTCTTATGTTTTTGCCCCGACCGAAGATGCTTATGCTTTAAAACCGCTGCCTGCAGTTGTGGTCGTGCCAGGAGGCGGCTACGATCACGTTTCGCCGCGCGAAGGCGAGCCGGTAGCGCTCCGTTTGTTGGCGATGGGCTACCAAGCGTTTGTACTGAACTATTCGGTTGCTCCGGCTGTCTATCCGCTGGCATTGCAAGAACTCGCGCGGGCGGTCGATACCGTCCGAAGCCATGCGGCAGAGTACTGTGTCGATCCTGATCGGATTACGGTCATGGGTTTTTCGGCCGGCGGGCATCTAGTTGGCTTGCTCGGGGCGCTTTGGGACCAACCCTGGCTTGCAGAGTCGATTGCGGCATCTCCTGAGTCGATTCGGCCTGACGCACTTTGCTTGGGCTATCCGGTCGTAAGCTCGGGGGCCTATGCTCATCGTGGTTCATTTGAACACCTAACGGGTGCCGATGGCGCTTTGGCTCAAAAGTTGTCGATCGAGAATATGGTGGGCGAGGGCTTCCCCCGTACGTTCTTGTGGCATACCGCCGAGGATGCATCGGTACCAGTTCAAAATAGCCTCCTTCTTGCGCAGGCTCTTGCCGACCACGGGATTGGCTTTAGCCTACATGTCTTTCCGCATGGAAAGCATGGGGCATCGCTCGCCACGGCCCTAACGGCATTTAAGGGCTGCGCCGAGCATATTCAGCCACAAGTTCAGGGCTGGCCTGAACAGTTCGCTTCCTGGGAGCGTGATGGACGATGAGCGAAAGTATCTATACGCTGCGCGTTTCGAGGGCTGCGGCAGGAGCGTATCCAACGATTTCCGATGCCTTGGCGGCAGCCGATCAGCTCTATCCGGATGCCGAGCAACCGGTGATGATTCACGTCGATCCGGACGAGTATCGCGAGCGGGTCGAGATTCATCGCTCGCATGTGACGATTGAGGGAGAGACGGCCGACAGCGTGCGTATCGTTGGCAGCCTGGGTGCCAAGATGCCTTCGGAGGACGGCTCGGGCGTGGACGGCACGCTCGGCACGTTTAGGACCTATACCGTTTTGGTCGATGCCGACGACGTACGGCTCGAGAACCTCACGATCGAAAACGATGCGGGCGATGGGCGCGAGGTCGGTCAGGCGATTGCCCTGTATGCCGATGGCGACCGTCTGGTTGTCGATGCCTGCTGCATTAAGGGGCACCAGGACACACTGTTTTTGGGTCCGCTGCCGCCGCATGAGGCCAAACCGGGCGGGTTCATAGGACCCAAACAGTATGCGCCGCGCCGGGTGGGGCGCCAGTATTTTCGACGTTGCCGGATCGAGGGCGATGTCGACTTTATCTTTGGCGGCGCGCGTGCCTACTTTGAGGGGTGCGAGATTCGCTCGCTCAATCGCGATATGGATGTCAACGGGTATGTAACGGCAGCCTCCACGCCTAAAGGCGAGCCGTACGGATTTGTGTTTCACGGCTGTTCGTTTACAGCTCCGGATGACGTGGCGCCGGATTCGGTCTACCTGGGTCGTCCTTGGCGCGAATGGGCGCAAACTGTGCTGATCGATTGCTGGCTGGGGCGACATATCAAGCGCGAAGGCTGGTGGGATTGGAATAAGCCGGCGGCGCACAACTGCGTGCAGTATGCTGGCACGATCCTGCATGGGCCGGCGGGTGATGCTACCGGCTGGGTGCCGTGGGCGAATGAACTCGATGTGATGGCTGCTGCCGGGTACGCCCGCGAACAGGTGCTTGCCGGTGCGGACGGCTGGGATCCCGAGGGCGGCGACGGTGATGCGGTGGAGACGGCTGGGCTATCTGCCAATGGCCGCACCGTGCACATCGAGACGTACTGCGAAGACGAGCCTGCGCTGCGTGCCCGGCTGAAGCGCGAGGGACGTTCGGATGCTTTTACGGGCAAGACTCCTGCAGATTTT
>USHT01000260.1 GCA_900554455.1 uncultured Collinsella sp. | reverse complement strand
TGCCCGCCGTTTTGTGGTGGTTTCCGCCTGCGGCCGCCGCTTTAAGGGCGACACCAAGGTGACCGACCTGCTCTACCTGGTTAACGCGCACGTTAAGTATCACGTGTCGTGCGAGGAACTGCTCGAGGACATTGGCCAGCGCTATTTTGATATCGCTGATGAGTTGGAGCTCACCTATCCCATCCGTGAGGAGTTCGCGGCCTTTGCCGAGCGCGCCCGCTCGGGCGGCTACTCCACCGAGGAGCTTGTGAGCCGTGGCGAGTACTTTACCGCTCGCCTGATGGCTGAGTACCTGGGCCTACCGTTCCTGGACGCCGCGACGGTTGTGGCGTTCCATCACGACGGTACGCTCAGCATGAATCGCACCTCCGAGCTGGTGCAGGAGTATGGCCAGCAGGGCGGCTTCGTTATGCCCGGTTTCTACGGCGCGACGCGCGAGGGCCAGATCAAGCTGCTCGATCGAGGCGGTGGCGATATCTCGGGCTCGATCCTGGCCAAGTGCCTGGGCGCCGACCTGTACGAGAACTGGACCGACGTCTCGGGCTTCTATTCTGCCGATCCGCGTATTGTTCCCGAGGCTCAGCCCATTGCGCGCGTTACCTACGAGGAGCTGCGCGAGCTTTCGTACATGGGCGCAAGCGTCCTGCACGAGGAGGCCGTGTTCCCCGTGCGCGAGGCGGGTATTCCGCTGGTCATCAAGAACACCAATGCGCCGCAGGACCCCGGCACCATCATTAGCGAGACGGCTGATGAGGGCGAGGCGGAGCCCATCATTACCGGCGTGACCGGCAAGCGCGGCTTTGTCGCCATCAACGTTGCCCGCGACCGCACCAAGCCCCGCGTTGGCTTTATGCGCCGTGCGCTTTCGGTGTTCGAACGCTATGACGTTTCCGTCGAGCACATGCCCACTGGTGTCGACCGCTTTGGCGCCGTGGTGCAGGAGCAGGATGTGCACGATTCGCTGTACTCACTTGTGGGCGACATCCAGCAGGAGGTCGAGCCGCTCGAGATCGAGGTTGTCGAGGGTCTGGCGCTCATCGCGACCGTCGGCCGTAACCTGCGCGGTCGTGCAGGCATCTCGGGCCACCTGTTTGGCATGCTTGGCCAGGCCGGCGTGAGCGTGCGCATGATTTCGCAGAGCTGTGACGAGATCAATATCATTATCGGTGTCGAGGAGAAGGACTTCGACCTTGCGATTCGGACCATTTACCGTGCCTTCTCCGATGAGAACGGCATTGTGAAGGTCTCCGATCTGGAGGCTCCCGCGCCGGCCGATCCCACCCTGGCCGCGCTCAAAAAGTAGCGACTGCTCGGTAGATTTTTGGGTCATGTCTCAAAAATCTACGGCGGGGCGTTTCGTTTCGGTTTCGTTTCGACGGGGCGGGTTTCATGCCCGCCCTGTTCTTGTATAAACTGGCAACAATAATCGGCCTGCTCGGCGTGCGGGCAAAAGCCACAACCTTTAAAGGGGGAAGCATGAAACAGTACACGGTTGCTATTTTGGGCGCGACGGGAGCCGTGGGCACCCAGATGCTCGAGTGCCTCAACGAGCAGGAGTTCCCGGTTGGCAAGCTCAAGCTGCTGGCAAGTGCACGCTCCGCGGGCAAGACCGTCGAGTTCCGCGGCGAGCAAATCGTGATCGAAGAGGCTTGCCCCGAGGCCTTTGCGGGCTGCGACATTGTGCTTGGAGCCGCCGGTGACGATATCGCGAAGGAGCTGCTGCCCGAGGCCGTCAAGCGCGGCGCCGTCGTGGTCGACAACAGCCATGCCTTCCGTATGGATCCCGAGGTGCCGCTGGTCGTGCCCGAGATCAATGCCGACGATATCAAGTGGCATCACGGCCTTATCGCCAACCCCAACTGCGCGACCATCATCGGCCTGGTTCCCACGTGGCCGCTGCATCAGCTTGCCGGCGTGAAGCGCATGATCGTCTCGACGTATCAGGCGGCTTCTGGTGCCGGTGCTCCCGGTATGGCCGAGCTCGAAGCGCAGCTTGCTGCCCTGGGCCGTGGCGAGGAGATTCCCGAGCCGCGCGCATTTGCCGCCCAGCTGGCGAGCAACCTGATTCCGCAGATTGGCGGCGTCAAGGAGGAGGGCTTTACCTCTGAGGAGATGAAGCTACAAAACGAGGGCCGTAAGATCATGCACCTGCCCGAGCTGCGCGTGAACTGCACCTGCGTGCGCGTGCCTGTGCTGCGCTCGCACTCCGAGAGCATTACGCTCGAGTTCGAGCGTGACATTACGGTTGACGAGGCCCGTGTTGCGCTGGCTGCCGCTCCGGGCGTGAAGCTGGTTGACGACATGAGCGCCGAGGATGCGCACGATCGCTTCCCCATGCCGATGGATACGTCCGACCAGGACCTGATTTGGGTCGGTCGCGTGCGTCGCGACATCTCGAACCCCGAGGCCGCGCGTGGCATCACCTTCTGGTGCTGCGGCGACCAAATCCGTAAAGGCGCGGCAACCAACGCCGTCCAGATCGCTAAGCTGCTCTGCGAGTAGCGGTGGACCTGTCCGGCGGGGGTCGGG
>USHT01000259.1 GCA_900554455.1 uncultured Collinsella sp. | reverse complement strand
AACATATCCCTTCGGGAATTACCGTGACGGCGCGCGAGAGCCGCAGCCAGTTCCAGAACCGTGCAAGCTGTCTGCGTAAGCTGAGGGCAGAGCTTGAGCGTCGTGGCCGTCCGCCGCGCCGACGCGTAAAGACCAAGGTGCCTCAGCGATCGCGCCAGCGCAGGCTCAACGACAAGCACTTCAACGCTATCAAAAAGGCCAACCGTCGCAAACTGGGCAGCGACGAATGATCTTCTCAATACGTTGCGGTGAAATAGGGACTGTTTTGCGGCTTTTGCTGCATAAACAGTCCCTATTTCACCGCAACTTAGGGCAGCTAGCGGGTGGGGTGCCAGACGTGGAGGGCTCCGCCGAGGATGTCGACCTCGATGCGTGAGGCGACAACGGGCTCGCCGTCGGCCTGGATGGGGTAGTCGGGCTCCTCAAAGGTAAGCTCGGCATGGCGACAGCGGCGCATGCGAACCGGTGGCAGCTTGGTATGGTGGCCATCTTTGGCCGAAAGGAACATGGGAAGCGCGACCGCGCGCGGAACGGGGCCGCAGGCGTAGCAGACGTCGAGTATGCCGTCGCACGGGTCGGCGTTGGGACAGATGCGATAGCCCGAACCATAGGTGGGTCCCAGCTGGATGGCCATGATAATCGCCCGCACGCGCTCGGCGGGCGCGCCATCAAAGCTGATGGTCATGGGGTAGTTGCGATAGCGCAGGCCAAACTGCTCAAGTCCCGATAGGGTGTAGAGCGGAGCGCCGGCGAGGCCCGTCTTTTTGCGCAGCTCGGTGGTGCCCAGGCCGATGGCGGCATCGATGCCGACCGAGAGCGTCTGGTCGTAGTACTCAACGGTAGCCTCGCCGCTGCCGCTCGCAGGGCTCCACGAGCGAATGCGCCCGATGTCTTGACGCTGCAGCTCGCAGGTGAGCAGCGCGCCAAAATCCTTGCCGGAGAAATCGTCGATGCCGAGCGTTTGGGCAAAATCGTTGCCAGAGCCCACGGGTAGGATGGCAAGAGCGGGGCGGGTGTCCTCCTCTTGCGTCATAAGCCCGTTGACGACCTCGTGAATCACGCCGTCGCCGCCAAGGGCGATAACGGTGCGATAGCCCTGGGCCTGTGCGGCCAGCTCCTTGGCGTGTCCCATGCGCTCGGTCAGCACCAGGTCAAACTGGGATGCGCGCGCGGTCATATCCAAAAAGCGTTGCAGGCGCTCGGCAACTTCGTGCGCCGCACCCGACTGGGCGGCTGGGTTGGCGATGATGAGCGTGCGGGCAAAATCAGTTGCATGCATGGGGCGACTCCCGGCGTATGACGTGACGGTGCGGTCGCGCTCAGGTCGAATTGCCCCCGATTGTGGCTGCACGGCGAATACTAACGTCTACTCTATCAGGTCGTTGTGGCGCTCGATGGCATCCGCTACCGTACCGCCCTCATCCACAATAAGCGAACGGCGCTTGGGCGAGATGATGCGCTGGGCGGGGTACACGCCGCGGTGTCCGGCAGTTAGGTAGCTGATAAAGGCCACGATGACAAAGAACCCGGCGGCCGTGCCGTGGAACAGGTCGATGGCCATCATGCAGGTGGTGATGGGCACGTTAAGGCCGGCGCAGAATACACCGAGCATGCCCAGCGCCGCCAGAAAGCTGGGGTCGATTCCGACGAGGCAACCGATCCAGCCGCCGAGCGCCGCACCGATGCCAAACAGGGGCGTGACCTCGCCGCCTTGGAAGCCCGCACCCAGGGTAAGCGCTGTGACGACCAACTTGATGGCTGCGTTTGCCAGGGTGGTGTTGCCGGCAAATCCGGCGCCGGAAAGCCACGTGGAAAGGCCGGCGTAGTCCCAGGCGTCGAGGAGGGCATACGCGGCCAAAACCACGAGTGCGCCTATAAGTGCGCGAACGAGGTAATTGGTGATAAAGCGACCGTACAGGCTCTTGACGGTTCGAACCGACCACGCAAAGAGGCGTGCCGTCAGACCGAAGATGATGGCGCTGATAACAACGATGACGACCGTTTTGGGCGTCATGGCGGGAACGCTGACGATGACATTCGCTTCGTACTCGGTACCCAGGGCGAGTGATGTAAAGTAGCCGGTAAACGAGGCGACCAGACAGTAGATGCCCGCGGTGTAGTCGATCTTGCCGATAAAGCACATCTCCATGCCAAAGAAAGCTCCGGCAAGGGGCGAGCCGAATACGGCACCAAAGGCCGACGAGATGCCGGCGAGCATGAGGTCGTGGTGATCATGCTTTTTGAGGTGGGTGAGGCTCGAGATGTTGCTGGCGATGGTGCCGCCGATCTGCACTGCGGCCCCCTCGCGACCGGCCGATCCGCCCGTTAGGTGTGTGAGCGTGGAGCACACAAACGTGAGGACGGCCATGCGCATATGGATGAGGCGTGTGCCCAGAGCGGAGTCGATGACCAGGTTGTTACCGCGTTTGGCGGCAAGACCGTGGTTTTTGTACACCCATGCGGTGGCAACGCCCACAACGGGAAGCAGTGCGTAAATCCACGCATGGTGTTCGCGATAGTCGGTGGCGATATTCAACGAGGCCAAAAACGCCC
>USHT01000258.1 GCA_900554455.1 uncultured Collinsella sp. | reverse complement strand
CGCATAGGGGTCATACGGCGTGCCCTGATAATGGCTCGACAGCACGTACTTTACGTCCTCGGGCGTGATTTTTTTCTCGGGCACCATGCACCAGGGCAGGTCGTCGGAGCGCGGCGTAAAGTCGGCGTCGGGGCCGTCCCATACGAAGGTGTTGGGATTGAAATACCGCAGCATATACCACGCGCGGGGCGTGTTGTAGACGTGGTCGCTGTCGCTGTGCGAGCCAAAGGCGTCGCGTGGGTTAAAGACCGCCGCCGGACCGTCACCCTCGACGCCCAGCGTCAGGTCCAGATGCCACTCGGCCATCCAGGAGCGCAGGTCGGCGGAGCACATGTGGTCGGCCTGGTCGCCCTCGGCGTCATCCAGATCAAAGCTGTCGATACCCAGCTGGTTAGGCGTCGTCGGGCACGCGCTTGGCGATCCAGTGATGGCCGCCGATGGTCTCGAGCCACCAGATCTCGTCCACGTCGCTAAAGGCGATGCCGTTGTTCTCGTAGGTGCCGTAGCGCTCGAGCAGGTCGCCCAGGATACGAACGCCGTCGCGGGCGGACTTGGCATACGGCAGCACCAGGGTCACCATGTCCTCCTCGCCCAGGCCACCAGGTTGCGCCGGCACATAGCCGTCCTCACCCTCGTTGCCCTTGGCGGGCACGTAGTCCACGAGTGGGTCGGCGCCGCGGACGCGCTCGTTGGTGGTGAGCGTCTCGGTTGCGGACATGCCCACATTGAGCTCGTTGAAACCGGCCTCGGCCCAGATGCCGTGACCGGGAATAACATCGGGGACGCTCGTGTAGCGCATGGGGTTATCGGGCAGTTCAACGGTCAGGTGACTCAGGACGCTCATGTAGACGCGCGGCTGCTCGTCGGGATGCACCACGCGCATACGCTTGGGCTCAAACACCCCGTTGGACGAGTCCTCGTTACGCGCGACAAGCGTCGACCCGTCGTAGCTCGCGTTCTTACCAACCAAAATCGTTGTGCACGGCATGCGCATCCTCCTTGAGCGAAGAAATCAAACGGCAACAGTGTATCGCTTCGACGCAAAAAGGGCGAAACCACGGCCTCGGCAGCCCCCGTGGTCAAAAAATGCCAAATATGAGTACTGTCACCAATTTAGTGGCAGCAAATTTCCCTGTAACGAGTGCCGAAAATCCCCATTTGCCCAAAAGTAAGACAACGTTATTCCCCATAAGTTTAATAAAATAGGCTTCCTAACGATAATGGATACCGTTAGGAAGCCAAAAAGACGTAAGACATATGTGACTATCTTGGCAACAGTACTCATATTTGGCATTGTTTGACCACGTGGTATATAGCTAACCCCTTCAAACAGCCCAAAACGCCTATTTCGATGCGCGCTCGGCCGCCTCAATCACGTGTTTGGCGAGAATCGCGGTGGTCACAGCCCCCACGCCGCCCGGCACGGGGGTGATGGCACCAACAACCGGCTCCGCGGCAACAAAATCGACGTCACCCACCAGCTTGCCAGCGGCCTCGTCCCAATTAATGCCAACATCGATGATCGTCTGGCCCTCGCGAACCGCGTCCACACCAATCGTGCGCGCGCGTCCAACGGCCGCAACCACAATGTCAGCAGCACGGCACTCGGCAGCAAGGTCGCGCGTATGCGTATGGCACGTTGTCACGGTCGAATTGCGCGCCGTAAGCATGGCGGCAACGGGACGCCCGATCACCAGCGAGCGCCCGACCACAGCAACCTTAGCTCCATCCAGCTCAACGCCGTAATGATCCAGCAAAGCAAGCACAGCTTCGGCCGTGCAGGGAGCAAAACCCTCGCCGCGCCCCGAAAGCGTGGTGAGCAGCGAAGCCGGCGTCATGGAGTCAACATCCTTGGCGGGATCGAGTGCCGCGGCGACGACGTTCTCGTCAAGGCCGGCGGGCAGCGGGCGGAACATCAGACAGCCATGAACAGCCGAGTCGGCATTGATGTCCTCGATGGCCGTCAACAGCTCGTCCTGCGAAACATCGGCGGAAAGCAAAACGCGACGAGCCTCAATCCCCACTTTTTCGCAGCGCTTGAACGCACCGCGCTCGTAGGATAGGTCGTCCTCGCGTTCACCTACACGCACGATAGCCAACGTCGGAACAACGCCCCGCTCGCGCAGGGCCGCGCAGCGAGCAGCAAGTTCCTCAGTCAATGCGCGGGCGACGGGAGCACCCTTCAACAGTTCGGCCATGGCTATCCTCTCTTCCTTGCAGCGTCGGAGGCGCGGCGCGCCAGCGCATCGGCGCGCGGCAACCATGTGTCGAGCAACTCATCACACGCCGTCTCGAGCTCCTCGGCACGAACGCGATCTTTCATAGACGTGGTGTTCGCAAAGAGCGTCAAGCTCGCGCCCTGCATAGCGGCACGGCAGAACACGGCGCCGCACGCCACATCGGACAGCAGCTGACGCGAACCCTTGTCGGCCATGTCCTCGAGCAGCGCCAGCGCACGCCCGCAGGCATCCATAATGCGATACGGCGGCATAGCGGCCACATGCAGCGCATCCTGAATCGCGGTCGCTCGAGCCGGATCGTCACGCGGAATACCGTACGCCGCGGACACC
>USHT01000257.1 GCA_900554455.1 uncultured Collinsella sp. | reverse complement strand
TAGGCACGGCGTCTATTCCGCCAAGCCGTCGGCTTTGGCAATTTCATTTGTCGAGCCGTCCTGATAGGTAATCTTGACGTGCTCCAACTCGGACACTTTGACGCCCGACGGGGGCTCCAGGCGCCATTCCGTCAGCGCGATATCCATCGTCGTGGGCACGTCTCCTTGATTTTTGAGCTTCACCGTCAGCGTTTTGAGCGCCGCATCAAACGTCACGCGTTCGATTTCTTCACCTGGAATGGACCCACCACTCAGCTGCAGCTGCACAAACTCATCGCGCGGGTACCAATAATCGCCCGGAACGGCGAGCGTATTGGCATTACCGCCAGTACTCCTCACCGTCATAATCGGTAGGCTATCATCAACCTCGAACTCCCAGCCAGCGCCGCCGCGACCGCCAAACGTCCAAATACAAAAGGCAATCACCAACACGGCAAGCACCGCAAAACCAATCGCGACAAGGCCATGGTGCGCACGGCTTTCCTCGGCCGATACATCCCATTGCGTCTCTCGATATAGATGCTTGTCTTCCATGTTCGCCTCCCCGCAGGCACGCTCGTTGGCCCAATCGTACCCATTCAGGCTATACTTGAGCCCATGACATAACGGGGGGCTTGCAGGACAAGACGGCAGGCTGAGATTGGGCGCGCCCGCCCTGACCCGCAAACCTGATATGGGTAATGCCAACGAAGGGAGCCGTGCCAATGAGCACACAGACCGAGCCCAAGCTCGTCACGCAAATCGACTTCGCCCGCGCCGGGCAGATCACGCCGCAGATGAAGGAGGTTGCCGAGCGCGAGCATCGCGACCCCGAGTACATCCGCGAGCGCGTGGCCGACGGCCGCATCGCCATCCCCGCCAACATCGTGCATATCAAAAAAGGCATGCGCGCCTTTGGCGTCGGTGAGGGCCTGTCCACCAAGGTCAACGTCAACCTGGGCATCTCGGGCGATAAGGCCGATGCCGCCGAGGAGTGGAAGAAGGTCAAGATCGCCGAGGACTTTGGCGCCGACGCCATTATGGACCTCTCCAACTCGGGCAAGACGCGCCAGTTCCGCCAGCAGCTCATCGACGAGACACCGCTCATGGTGGGCACCGTCCCCATGTACGATGCCATCGGCTACATGGAAAAGCCGCTGGTCAAGCTGACCAAGGACGATCTGCTCGAGGTCGTGCGCGCGCATGCCGAGGACGGCGTGGACTTTATGACCGTCCACTGCGGCATCAACAAGTCGGTCATCAAGACCTTTAAGGAGACTGGCCGCCTCATGAACATCGTCAGCCGCGGCGGCTCGCTGCTGTTTGGTTGGATGGAGGTCACCGGTAACGAGAACCCCTTCTACGAGTTCTACGACGAGGTGCTCGAGATCTGCCACGAGTACGACGTGACGATTTCGCTCGGCGACTCCTGCCGCCCGGGCTGTCTCTACGACTCCAACGACGCAACCGAGACCGCTGAGATGATCGAGCTGGGCAAGCTGTGCAAGCGCGCCTGGGCCGCCGGCGTCCAGGTCATGGTCGAGGGTCCGGGTCACATGGCGCTCGACGAGATCGCCGCCAACATGAAGCTGCAGAAGCGCCTGTGCCACAACGCCCCGTTCTATGTGCTGGGGCCGCTGGTGACCGATATCGGCGTGGGCTACGACCACATCACCGCCGCCATTGGTGGCGCCATCTCCGCGAGCTCGGGTGCCGACTTTTTGTGCTACGTGACGCCGGCCGAGCACCTGTGCCTGCCCAACGCTCAGGATGTGCTCGATGGCCTCATGGCCACCAAGATTGCCGCACACGCCGCCGACATCGCCAAGAAGGTACCGCACGCCCGTGACATGGACGACAGGATGGGTCAGGCACGCCGCAAGCTCGACTGGGACGCCATGTGGAAGTGCGCCCTCGACCCGGTCACCGGCAAGAAGCGCTACGAGGAATCCCCCGCCGCCACCGAGGGCACCTGCACCATGTGCGGCAAGATGTGCGCCGTTCGCACTGTCAACAAGGTGTTCGAGGGCACGACAATCGACCTCGGCATGGAGGACTAACCCTGTCGCCGCGGCCGCTTCTGGCGGCGAGCTGGTACCTGTCAATTGTTGACGTGTGAACATTTGCTTGCATTTGCGTAAAGATTGCACCGCCCGCCCGGGATCGGCATACAGCCGGCCCGGGCATCTTTATAATGCTGGCTTAAAGACCCATTTGATTCCGACCGAACAAGGGAGCGAACATGGATCGCAGCAAGGTACCTGCCGTCCTGTCCATCGCAGGATCCGATTCCAGCGGTGGCGCCGGCATTCAAGCCGACATCAAGACCATTACGGCGCACCGTCTGTATGCCGAGACGGCCATAACCGCCATCACGGCGCAAAACACCCTGGGCATCACCGCCGTGCAGAATATCTCGCCAGATATCGTCGCCGCGCAGATCGACGCCGTCTTTGACGACATCCGCCCGAGCGCCGTCAAGATCGGCATGGTATCCTCGGCAGAGCTGATCGAAACGATTGCGGCAAAATTGAAGGAATACGGCGCAAAGCACATCGTCGTGGACCCCGTGATGGTAGCCACCTCCGGCTCT
>USHT01000256.1 GCA_900554455.1 uncultured Collinsella sp. | reverse complement strand
AGGATCATCGGCGCGCCAAAGAGCAGCGGTTCGTTGACGGCGAAGGCAACAGGAACGATCGAGGCCTTACCGACGGCTTTGAGCTGCTTGGACTTCATGAAGAGAATCAGCAGAAGCGGCACGATGAACGTGGCGCCGGTGCCGCCGAACTCACCCACGAGCGACATGTTAAAGGTGAGGGAGTGGGCGGGGTGGCCACCGGCCAGCAGAACCTGCAGGTTCTCGGCCTGGTTGGCAAGACGGATGGGGTCGATGCCCGGCTGGACGATCGAGGGGCCGTGGACGCCGATGAACCAGAAGAACGCGGTGGCTGCCTGGATAAGGATAAGGCCAGGATAGGTTTCTGCAGCGGTAAAGAGCGGGGAGAGCAGTTTGATAAGCAGCTCGGAGAACGGAACGCCCATGAGGTTGCGCACGACGACATCGATGATGCCGCAGATGATGACGGCGCCACCGAAGGGGATAATGTCGCGGAAGTTCTGAGCGATGGCGCCCGGGACCTCCTTGGGCAGCTTAATGGTCAGATCGCGCGAGACGCAGAACTTATAAACCCAAACGGTAATGAACGCGGCGATATAGGCCGAGAACAGACCGCGCGTACCCATGCTGGTGCAATCGAAGACAGAAAGCTCGGAGCCGTTGAACTTGGTGGTGAACTGCGTAACAGCGAGCAGCAGCATGCTGCACTGGGCAGCAACCATGGTGGAGCCGTCGTTGAGCACTTTGC
Organism: uncultured Collinsella sp.; assembly: GCA_900554455.1. Lineage (GTDB taxonomy): Bacteria > Actinomycetota > Coriobacteriia > Coriobacteriales > Coriobacteriaceae > Collinsella. The sequence goes on along the minus strand of USHT01000256.1, from coordinate 1,847 downwards.
CGGCGGGCATGCGACGGTTCATGGACGCCGTGAAGTTCTTGGCAGTGGTGCCGGCAACCATGATGCCCATGACACCCATGGTGAAGTTGTACAGCTTGTTGCACCAGTCGATGAGCGGCTGGGGCAACGTGATGCCAACTACGCCGGGAAGGGTGGCGATCAGCAGAAAGATCGAAGAAGTAAGGACGATGGGCATGCACCCAAGGAATCCGTCCTTAATAGCCTGGAGGTAGATGTTCCTCGAGATCTTCTCAAAGAACGGCTGATGCTTTTCGAGCATCTTTACGATGGCGTCCATAGAGCTCCTTTGCTACTTGATGCGCGATGCATGTGGATGGAACTGGTCGTCGATGGATGGTCAGGACTGCCCGGAAACCTTCCTGCTCAAGGAAGGCATTGCGAAATGACAACGTTGTCATTTCGTTAATGACAACGTAAGACATTTTTGGAAGAGCAACAAGGATATACGGGTGAGCGGTCGATATTGTCCGGTAAACGGTTGATTTGTCAGTCGGGCAGGTAGTGTATGCTAGAACGCAAAAACCAAGCGATAGAGAACCGAGTGGAGAAGCAGTGGCAACGATGGACAAGAAAAATGTCTCAATGAATGATGTGGCAGTTGCCGCGGGCGTTTCTCTCAAGACGGTGTCGCGCGTAATCAACGAGCCCGATAGCGTGCGAGAGTCGACACGCGATAAGGTTCATTCGGCCATGGAGGCGCTCGGGTTTCGAACCAACTTTGCCGCGCGTTCGCTCAAGTTAGGCCGTTACGGGTGCATCGGCGTCGTGCTGTTTCACTTGTCGGGCGGTGCCGTGGACATGATTGACGGTATCGCAGATGCCGCCGAAGAACGCGGCTTTGCGCTCACGATGATCAAAAAGCGGGCGGGGGAGAAGATGACCCTTGCCGAAGCGGCGCGTAGGATGTCGCAGCTTCCCGTCGACGGCATGATCTTCAATCTGCGCCAGATGGTCGATGACTTTGATACCTTTGAGGCACCGAAAGACCTCAAGACGGTGATTATCACGCCGATGGAGCATCCTACCTGCTCTACCGTTAGTGACGATCAAGAGGGTGGTGCGCGCATGGCGTGCGAGTACTTTTTAAATCGTGGGCACAAGAACGTATACTTCGTCTCTGGTAAGAAAGAGGCGCTGTCGAGCCAGTGTCGTATGAAAGGTTGGCGTGCGGCACTCGAGGCGCGTGGCATTGAACCGCCTGAACCTCTGCAAGGCGATTGGAATGCGGATAGTGGCTACGCCGCGGGCCTTGTGCTTGCCGATAAACCCGATTGCACGGCGGTCCTCGCTGCTAACGACTGCATGGCAAACGGCGTGATGATGGCTCTACGTGACAAAGGGCTCAATGTGCCCGACGACGTGTCCGTGATCGGCTTCGACGATGAGCTCTATAAGACGATTCCCAACTCGATTCTGACGTCGGTGAAGTTTCGCCACCGCGAACTGGGCATCCGTGCGCTTAACGAGGTCGTCGCAGGTCTGGAAGCCCCGAGCTCCAGAAGCCGTACGCTCGTCTCGGGCGTGCTGGTCGAGCGTTCCAGCGTAAGGGATCTGCGGGCGTAGACGTGCTCGGCCTGCTCGTCTAAATCTGTAACAGGTGGGACCCGAAAACTCGGCTAGATGTTACAGATTTAGACAATTCGGCCCGGCTTATTCCGTTTGTCTCGATCTGTAACAGTTAGGAGTGAAATGACCAGCCAGGTGTTACAGATCTAGATTGATTGGATTGACCCATCTGTTTGTCTCGATCTGTAACATCTAAGCGGTCAAAAGCGGTCTACATGTTACAGATTGAGATTTTTGGCTTGGTCTGTGCGTTCACCTCG
>USHT01000255.1 GCA_900554455.1 uncultured Collinsella sp. | reverse complement strand
CCGGGGAAGTCGATTTTCGAAAGGAAGAGGACGATGGAAAACAAGAAGAAAAAGCGCTACGGCATCATTGCCGCCTTGCTGCTGCTGGTACTGGCTGCCGGCGTGGGCACCTATGCATGGCTGACGGCCACGCAGTCGCTGGATAACGTGTTTACGGTTGGTAGCTTTGGCCACCCGGAAAACAAGCCTGATCCGGACAATCCCGAGAAGCCGAAACCCAATGATCCGAACACTGGCAAGGCCTACCTGTTCGAGACCAAGTGGGTCGACGACTCCAAGATCGTTCCCGGCGCAACTGCCGATAAGAACCCCAACGTCGGCATCAAGAAGGGCTCCGATGACGCCTACGTGTTTATCTATGTGAAGAACGCCATGGTCAATGACACCGTCGCTCCCGCGAACACCCCGTACTTCACCCTCAACGACAACTGGAAGCCGGTCGATGGTGAGGTGACCATGTCCGCCGATGGCAAGTATCTGAGCGGCCTGTTCATGTATGCCAAGGGCTCCACGACTGGCGTTCCTGCCGTTCTGAAAGCCAAGGTTGCCTCCGAGGATGTCTACACCGGCGAGCTCTTTAGCAAGGTTGTGTTCCCCAGCACCTTGGAGGGCTCTATGGTTGCCACCACTCCCAAGATGACGGTTTCCGCCTACATCTTCGGCGACGGCCAGAAGGGCGAGGAGGCTACTGCTGCCGCCAACGCTGTTGCTCAGGCCAAGGCCTGGGCTGTGACCAAGAAGTAATCCCCCCTCCACCGAGATCCCGGCCCGCTCCCCATCCCTATTTTCGGGTCGGGATCTCGGTTCCCCTTTGATCGACGATTGGCGAACGTAATGCTCAACAATCTTTCCGACAATCAGAAACGCACCTTGGCGCTTGCCGCGATGGCGCTGTTGGCCCTGGCGTGCCTGTGCGGCACGCTGGCTTTTACCGTTGATATGGTCCCGGCGAACAACGTCCTATCGTTTGGCAGCGTGAAGGTACGAGTCTGCGAATACACCCTAAACGAGCAGGGCGAGGAGATTCCGTTTGAGGCCAACGAGCACGGGGACTATCCCGACACCAAGGCCGGGGGCTCTGACATCAGCCGCATTGTGCGCGTGGAGAACGCCGGAACGCAGCCTGAGTACGTTCGCGCTCGTCTGCGCATGACGTCAGTGGCACCCGACGGTACGAGTGCGGATGCCTCGGGCAACGTTGCCTTTCACGTGAACGCGGGCGAGGGGTCCCCGTGGATCGATGGCGGCGATGGGTGGTACTACTACCGCGGATTGGCTGGTCGTGGCGGCATGCTCGACCCCGGCGCCATGACGGAAAGCCTCATGGACTCGCTGCGCTTTGTGGGCGACTACCACGATGCCGCGCGCGACGGTTCGTTCAGGCTCGATATCGACGTCCAGGCCGTGCAGGCCAAAAACCAGCAGACAAACGATACCGTCCTCGACGTGCTCGACGTCGTGGGCTGGCCGGAGGCGAACTAGCCTATGAAGATCAAGAACAGAAATCGAGGTGTGCTCAGCAGGCTGATTGCCGTCGCGGCGATTGCCCTTTGCTGCGTTATGGTGCTGCCGGCGGTGGCGCATGCCGAGGGTAAAACCGAATTCCACATCAAAAACGAGGCTGACTTTTTGTCATGCGTGGCGCTTTCGCGCGAGCGCGACACGCGCGATTGGCACGTCTATCTCGATAACGATATTGAGCTCGATGGTGAGGACATGAAGACCATCGTCTCAAACACGGTCAAGCACCTCTCCTTTGGCAATAAGGAGCATCCCTTTAGGGGCGTTTTCGATGGCCAGAACCACACCGTTAAAGGTCTGGACTACGCCAACAATATGTTGGATCCCGAGCGCGATACGGGCTTTTTTTGCCGAGACCGATGGCGCTACCATCAAGAACTTCCTGGTCAAGGATGCCAACATTTGGGCTGACTTTCGCGGCGGCATTATCGTGGGCAAGGCCGTCAACACTCGCTTCGAAAACGTTATGGTCATGGAGAGCACCCTGCACGTTACGTGCGCCAACAACATGCTCAACGTGATTACCAATGCGGGCTTTGAGGGGGGGCTGATTGCCGGCGAACTCGACGGCTGCACGCTCTACAACTGCGAGGTCCGTGGTGGTCGCGCCGTTAACAACACGACTTCGGGCGTACAGGCAATCGGTGGCGAGGGCCTGTATATGGCGGCGTTTGCCGGCTACGTTAAGAACTCGACCATCGAGTATTGCCGCGTGACGCCTACGCGCAAAAAGGATGGCTCGATTGCCGAGAAGGGCATGACCGACGTCACCAATAAATACGATGTGGCCATTGGCGCCCTGGGCGGCAACAACGTGTACGCCTCGGGTTTTGTGGGCTGTATGGCGGGTAACGCCAAGATTATCGACTGCTTCTCGACGGCGCAGTGCTACAGCTATGCCGCGTCGTACGTGGGCGTCATTTCCGTGACGCGCGCGTGGACAGGCGGACTGGCGGGCCGTATTTTAACCGAAGAAGGCAATGAGCTTGTCCGAAGCCACTTTGCGGGCGATCTGAGCTCGCGTCAGTACAACCCCATCGCCGTGATCCCCATTATTCAAAACGATGTGAACCTGG
>USHT01000254.1 GCA_900554455.1 uncultured Collinsella sp. | reverse complement strand
CACCGATGTGCGCCGCGAGGACGTGGAGGCCGAGCCGCAGCTTGAGGTCGTGGCCGTGTCCGACGAGGTGGGCCTGTATATCGTCAAGTCGACCGACAGCCGTCGCTTCTTTGTCTTTGGCCATCCCGAGTACGACACCGATACGCTGCGCCTGGAGTACGAGCGCGATGTGAAGCGCGGCCTCAATCCTCAGGTGCCGGCGCATTACTTCCCGGGCGACGACCCCTCCGCCGAGCCGCGCAACGTCTGGCGCAGCCAGGCTCAGCTGCTCTATACCAACTGGCTCAACTACTACGTCTACCAGACCACGCCCTACGACCTGGCCCGCGCCGGCGAGGAGCACTAGGCTGTGATGGTACTGCTGTAGCCGTGGCTGCGGCTGTGCTCGCGGCATGACGAGCGTGGATTATCGGACACACGAGCGTGGATTTTCGGGCGTTTACAAATCGAGCGTGGATAATCTCCCACTTTTGGCTTGAAACTAGACTCAAAACGGGAGATTATCCACGCTCATTTTTTATATGTAGATGCCGATGGCTCGGCTAAGAGACGGTGCGTGAAGAGGCCAAGTCGCATTCGGCGTAGTCTCGTATCTCGACGGGTTTTTCTTTCTGATAATCCGATGGACACAGGCATCTAAATGTGGAGACAGGGACCTCTCGGTAAGGCTTCTGCCTGCAGATATAAGCCATCAGCCTAAAACGTCCAAAACCGTCAAGCATTTGGTCAGTGCCTGGACAGCATTTGGTTAGACTTCGCATGAAACCGTCTGGTACGTTTGCGCCGTTCCATGAGTTGGGAGGCGACATGGGAAACATGACGGCGAATCAAAGACTTACAAGTCACATTAAAGCATGCGAACAGCAGATGAGTTGCGTGTACGCGCGCACGGCGGCGGAGGCAAAGCAGATTGAGCGGCGGGTGGCGGCGGGAAGTCTAGAGGCGGTCATGCCGGGGCTGTATGCGCGTCCGGAATACTGGTCCGAGCTCAAGTTTCGGCAGCGTTATCTGCATCGAGTGCGGGCCCTTGCGCAAAAGCACCCCGACTGGACATTTTGCTCCTATACGGCGGCTGTTATCTACGGTCTTTCGGTTTCGCATGCCAATTTGACGCACATCCATATCGCCGTGGCACCGGCACAATCAACGACGCCGGGCTCTCAGGTCGTTCGCCATCGTTATGTTCGTCAAACACGGGCCACCCAGATGGACATTGCCGTGACCGATATCGATCAAACGATTACGGATTGCCTGGTCGATGCATCGTTTGTCGAGGGCTTGATCATTGCGGACTCGGCGCTCCATGAGCAGCTTTTGTCGAAGGAGCATCTCGTTGAGACGGTCGACAAGCTTGGCCTGAATCGACGCGGTGTTGTGACGGCGCGAAGTGTTGCACGGTGTGCCGACGGCCTGTCGGAAAGCGGTGGCGAGTCCAAGGCGCGCGCCCTGATGATCGAGCGCGGCTGGCAGACGCCGGAGCTGCAAATTGAGCTGTTCGACCCGGTTGAGCCGGGACGGCCGTATCGCGTCGACTACTTGTGGCGCGTGGGAGATCGGCTGATCATCGGGGAATTTGACGGATTCGTTAAAAGCGAGAAGGCGGCGGAGGAGGGCAAGCTCGCAAAGGCGCAGTTTGATGAGCGCCAGCGCGAGTCGAGGCTTTCGCTGCTTGATAACTGCAAGATTGTGCGCTTGTGCTGGGATGATCTGAGGGATCCGGGAAAGCTTGATCGCAAGCTCAAAGTTGCCGGCGTGCCGCGTGCGTGCTGAGGCGGTTGCAGGGCGTTGAGCCGCACGAGCGTGGATAATCGGACGCTTGTTGAATGAGCGTGGATAATCTCCCGTTTTTGGCTCGCAAGGGGGGTTCAAAGCGGGAGATTTTCCACGCTCATCGTGCAGGTGCGATGCAACGGCGGTTAGGCGCTGATGATGTGGGGTAGCGGCAGGTCGTGGGCGTCGGCGGGGACGTGGTTGACGCGTTGCTCGTCAAAGGCGATGCCGATGATCTGACATGTGGCCGAAAGCGTGGGTAGGTAGCGGTCGTAGCAACCGCCGCCGTAGCCCAGGCGCGCGCCGGTTTGGTCGAAGGCCACGAGCGGCACGATAATCATGTCGAGAACATCGGCAGGCACGATAGGGAAGTGGTTGCTGTCGATGTCCGTGGCCGCAAAGGCCCGCGTAGGGTGGGCGATAAACGGAGCCGCGGACGCATCGTCGGCGGCAACTGCCCGCATACACATGCGCTGGCCACAAGCTGCGGCATCAATTGCCGAGAGCATGCACGGATAGGCCACGCGCCAGTCGCGTTTGGCGGCCGCCGCGGCAAACGCGGCAGGATTGACTTCGGAACCCATCGCGGCATAGACGGCAACGGTGCGCGGCGCCGCGGCATCCAAGCGGCCCAGCAGCTCAACCAGCCGCGCACAGATATCAGCAGACTTCGCCGCCCGTACATCCAAATCGAGATCGTCGCGCCGAGCAATCATTGCCCGCCGCAACTCAGCCTTGTCCATCCCAGCCTCCTCTAGCAAACCTGCCAAAAAGGGACAGGTTTATTTTGGCAGGTTTTATCTGGGCAAACGTCGAAGCCGCCACAAA
>USHT01000253.1 GCA_900554455.1 uncultured Collinsella sp. | reverse complement strand
CCCTCGAGCTCGGAAGCCGGTACCTCGTGGCCCAGTTTTTGCCACGGCGTCCCCAGTGTTTTAGCCATTGTTTTTGTCCCTTCGCTGCATGGTCACCCTCCGATATAGCGACCTTTCGTTGGGACAAGTATATTTGCTAAAACGTTTTATCAGTATGAAAAAACGTTTTATCATTCCAGTTTGCCATTAGCCTGACAAAACCAGACATTGACCTGCGACATTATTTGTCACAAGTTCTTCATATTCCTGATATACAAATCGATAAACGCGTTTAGTTGTGTTTTGTAACCTTGAGCACGCTGTCCTTAACGATAAGCGCCGGCTCCAGAACGACCTCTTCGGCACGCCTACCGCCCCTACCGGCAAGGCGCTTGGACATGCAGCCAAAAGCATGCTCCGCAAGGACACCAGGATCCTGCTCAATGGCGGTCAGCGCCGGCTCAAAGAGAACGTCGGCCGCCGAGTTGTCATAGCTCACCACCGAGATATCGCCCGGGATGCTCTTCCCCATCTCGTGCAAGCGCTTGAGCAGACCGAGGGCGATGTTATCCGAACTTGCGAACACAGCGGTGGCATCAGTTGCGAGCACCGCCTCCGAGGCCTCGTAGGCACTCGGAATGTAGTACTCGCTCTCAAACTCCAAACGTGCGTCGATAGGCAGGCCAACCTCGCGCAGCGCGCGCTCATAGCCGGCAAGTCGCTTACGCCCCGTATTGGAACGGCGCGCGTTAACCAAGCAGGCAATGCGACGGTGGCCCTGCTCGATCAGATAGCGGGTGGCCATGTAGCCACCCATCTCGTGGTCGAACATCACCTTGTCGCACTCGAGCCCCTCAATGGCACGGTCGACCATCACGGCAGGGATAGGCAGATGGCTGACTTCTTCGCGCAGGGCGCGGTCGTCGGAGAACTCGTCGCCCACAACCAGGAAGACGCCATCAACGCCGCGCGTTACCAGCTGACGCAGCAGCTCCAGATCGTCGTCGGCACTTCCACCCGAGCTGGTAATGAAGAGCGCATAGCCGTCCTCGCGGCAGCGCTTTTCCAGGCTACCGGCGAGCGAGGCAAAAAAGCGGCTCTCGATGTTAGGGACGATAAGGCCCAGCGTGCGCGACTCGCGCATGACCAGACTACGCGCAATCTGATTAGGAACATAGTGGTTGCGCGCCGCGACCTCCTTGATGAGTTTGCGGTTTTCTTCCGAGATGCGACAGGGCCGATTATTGAGAACAAGCGAGACCGACGAGGGGGAAAGCCCCACCTCCTGGGCGATCTGCTTGAGGGTGACTTTGTTGGCCATCTCGCTCCTTCCAGGTTTACGCGCAATCTCTTGAAAGTATAGCGACCACCCCTCTACCTCGGTGATAAACACTTTACCAATCCGGTAGACGGCTGTTTTATCGCCGCCAGCGCACCAAATCCGTCCGGGTGGGGTATATTGCAATCGATTGATGACAACGACCACCAAAAGGCGGATATTCGTATGCACGAGAACGACTTTTTTAACGAGGACCTGCTGTGCGCGCTTGCTGGCGTTGCCGGCGAGGACAACGTGCTGATGAGCGAGCCCATGCGCGAGCACACCACGTTTAAGATCGGCGGCCCGGCCGACGTCTTTGTCACGCCCGATACCGAGCAGGGCCTCGTCGCCACGCTCGACACCTGTTATCGCTGCGACCTGCCGCTTACCATCGTGGGCAACGGCTCCGACCTGCTCGTCGGCGACAAGGGCATCCGTGGCGTCGTCGTGGCGCTGGGCGAAGGCCTCTCCGACATTACGGTCGACGGCACGCATGTCACGGCGGCAGCCGGTGCCTTGCTTTCCGATGTCGCCGCGGCGGCAGCCGAGGCCGGCCTTACCGGCATGGAGCCCATCTCGGGCATCCCCGGATCGGTCGGCGGCGCCTGCTACATGAACGCCGGTGCCTACGGTGCCTGCATGGCCGATGTGCTGGAGTCCGTGCGCGTCTACAAACCCGCTCGCCAGCTCGACGACGGCACCCGCGGCAGCGGCAACATCATCGAGTTCAATGTCGACGAGCTCAACCTGGGTTATCGAAAGAGCCGCATCGCCGATGACGGCTTTATCGTGCTTTCGGCCACCTTCAATCTCGCCCCGGGCAACGCCGCGATGATCAAGGCCGACATGAACGACTACCGCCAGCGCCGCGAGGACAAGCAGCCGCTCGACATGCCGAGTGCCGGCTCCACTTTCAAGCGCCCCGAGGGTTACTTTGCCGGCAAGCTCATCATGGATGCCGGACTGCGCGGCCATGCTGTCGGCGGCGCGCAGGTAAGCGAAAAGCACTGCGGCTTTATCGTCAACGCCGATCACGCCACCGCCGCCGACGTCGACGAACTCATCCGCCACATCCAGGCAACCGTCAAAGACCAATTCAACGTAGACCTAGAACCCGAAGTCCACCGAGTAGGCGAATTCCTCTAAAAAGAAGGCCCCGAAAGGGGCCTTCACCATATTTATTCAGATAACCCAGTCCGGTGTGTCGCGCTTTGGACCCGGAAGGTCCGGGGCTGGGGGCGAGGCATAAGGTTGGTCGCGAGTTCCGCACGCAAAGAAGGCCACTTAATGTGGCCTTC
>USHT01000252.1 GCA_900554455.1 uncultured Collinsella sp. | reverse complement strand
CGATGGTTAACATATCCATCGCGTAGCCCGGCGCATCCACAGCTACCAGCTCAGCAGCTCGTAGCCGTCCTCGGTCACCACGAGCTGTACCTCGCACTGGGCCGAATCGCTGCCGTCCTTGGTGCGCACGCACCAGCCGTCACCCTTGCTGATCTTGATATCGGGCGCTCCGGCGTTGACCATGGGCTCGATGGTAAAGACCATGCCCGGCACCATGATGGTGTCCACATCGGGCGCCTCGGTGGTAAAGCCCACAAACGGGTCCTCGTGGAACTCCTTACCGATACCGTGTCCGCCGTACTCGCGCACCACGCTAAAGCCGGCGTCCTCGACGGTCTTTTGCACGGCCTCGGCCATCACGGACAGCGGTAGCCATGGCTTGACGGCCGCCAGACCCGCCTCCACGCTGGCGCGGGTGACGTCGACCAGGCGCTGGCGCTCGGCCGAGACCTCGCCGATGCAGAACATACGGCTCGAATCACTAAAGTAACCGTCCAGGATCGTGGAGCAGTCCACGTTGATGATGTCGCCCTCGTGCAGCACATCTGCATCGCAGGGGATACCGTGGCAGACGACGTCGTTGATCGAGGTGCACACGCTCTTGGGATAGCCCTCGTAGTTAAGATCGGCCGGCGTGCCGCCGTGCTCAACGGTGTAGTCGTAGATCATCTGGTCGATCTGGTTGGTGGTCATGCCCGCGGCGATGTGTTCGCCTACGTAATCGAGCACGCCCACGTTGATAGCGGCCGAGCGCTTGATGCCCTCGATATCGGTGGGCGTCTTGTAGAGCGTGCGGGGCAGGACCTCCCAGCCCTCTTCCCACAGGCGCTCAAGGCGCTCATCAAAGGCGTTATGGCATTTCTTATATTTTTTGCCGCTGCCGCACCAGCAGACGTCGTTGCGGCCGGGCACGGGTCCATTGTCAAACATGGCTAACTTCCTTTCATCCGCAGTTAGTATAGCCCACCCACGCGTCCATAAAAGTTGCGGTGATATAGTTCCGATTTAAGCGGTTTAACAGCATAAATAGGAACTATATCACCGCAACTGATGGAGCGGGATGGCGGGCACTGGCTGCTGCGTGGTTTTGCTAGTAGCTCACCTGGCAGGGAATGCCGATGGCGCGCACGCGCGCGGCAATGGCGTCGAGCACCTCAGGCGCCGCTTTGGCAAGGCCGGCGACCGGCGTCTCGCGCGCCACCGTGTAGATGGTCGCTTCTTGTGGGCGAATGCGCTCAAGTGCCGCGAGCCAGGGGGCAACGTACTCCTCGCCGGTGTTGTCGATGGGCTTGCCCTGATACTCGCCGGTCAAAAAGATCGTCTGGATAATAACGTGACCGTCAAAGCTTGCGAACGTCTCGATCTGGTGCTCCACATCGTATGGGCCAACAGGCTGGTCGAGCAGCTGGATAAACGCCGGGTCGACGGTATCGAGCTTGAGGATGTTGTCGTCGACCATCATGAGCGCGTCGTGCACCTCGGGACGGTCGGCGCGCGTGCCGTTGGAAAGCACGGCAATCTTGGTGTTTGGGGCAAGCTCGTCGCGCAGCGCGACGGCACCGGCGATGGCCTGCGGAAACTCCGGCGCGGCGGTGGGCTCGCCGTTGCCTGCGAAGGTGATCACATCGGGGAGCTCGCCTTCAGCTGCCATCTCGTGCAGCTTTGCCTCGAGCGCGTCGAGTACCACGGCAGCTGTGTTGTAAGGCTCATGGCAGGGGCGCTCGGCGTTGAGGCCGTTTTCGCAGTAAATGCAGTCGAACGTGCAGATTTTGCCGCTGGCCGGCATCATGTTGACGCCGAGCGAGAGACCAAGGCGACGGCTGCGAACGGGCCCAAAGATGGGGCTGGCATTCAAAAACGTAGACATAGGCATATGCTCCTCAAGACAATTGTGCCTAAGCATAGCATCGGCTCCAGAGCAAGGTGCGGGCTCTCGCTTTACAAGTTTCGTTTTTTCACGTCGCTCATTATGCCGTGTCATGAAAAGCCTCGGGTCGGGTAAAGTTAATCTGTTAACAAGGCGTAAAGCAATGTGGGTCTATCCAGCCGTACTGACGCGCAACTGGATGGGCGTTGATGATGGGGGCACAACATGGATTTTACGGTCGAGAATGCGGGCAACACGATTGCCTGTCGCGAATATGCCGGCCCGGATGTGTCGCCTGATACTCCTGCCTTGGTGTGCGTGCACGGCGCTTGTGTCGACGGCACATTTTTCGACGGCATCGCATGTGAGCTCGGTCGCAACTACCGCGTAATTGCCTACGACCGCCGCGGCTGCGGTGGCAGCAGCGATGCGGCAGACGGCAGCTATGATCTTGCCGCCCAGGCCGCCGACCTGAATCTGCGGAACGGTAACACCGCCGTCATAGACCTGTTTCATGGATTTGAGATCCGGAAGCAGCAGCAGAACCTTTCCGGCGCCGAACTGATCTTCGTTCCAATGCTTGATGGTATCCTCAATACCGTAGCACTCTACCTTAACTCCTGCAGGAGCGGAAAGCAGATAAATCTGAAGCATGAATTCATCAGCTGCCAGTTCGTCGCTTACGACAACGATTTTGTTGGCGGAGGACTGATTAACCCATTTTGTCATAACCTGT
>USHT01000251.1 GCA_900554455.1 uncultured Collinsella sp. | reverse complement strand
GCCGACGACGGCGTCATGCCCCAGACGGTCGAGTCGATCAACCACGCCAAGGCCGCCGGCGTACCCATCGTCGTCGCCGTCAACAAGATCGATAAGCCGGGCGCCAACCCCGACCGTGTGCGTCAGGAGCTCACCGAGTATGGCGTCATCCCCGAGGAGTGGGGCGGACAGAACATGTTCGTCAACATCTCGGCCAAGCAGAAGATCGGTATCGACGATCTGCTCGAGACCGTGCTGCTCCAGGCAGATGTGCTCGAGCTCAAGGCCAACCCGGACACCTTTGCCTCCGGCAACGTCCTTGAGGCCAAGCTCGACAAGGGCCGCGGCTCGGTCGCTACTGTGCTCGTGACCCGCGGTACCCTGCACGTGGGCGATACGCTGGTCGCCGGCCTTACCTATGGCCGCGTCCGTGCCATGCTCGACCCCAAGGGTCGCGCCGTCACCGAGGCTGGTCCCTCCGACGCCGTCGAGATCCTGGGCCTGCAGTCCGTGCCCAACGCCGGCGACGAGTTCCGCGTGTTCGAGGACGAGCGCGAGGCTCGCGCCCTTGCCGACGAGCGTTCGCTCAAGGCCCGTATCGAGGAGCAGAGCCGCGTCAAGCACGTCACGCTCGAGAACCTCTTCGAGACCATTGCCGACGCCGAGGTCAAGGAGCTCAACCTGATCATCAAGGCCGACGTCCAGGGTTCCATCGAGGCCCTTCAGGACTCGCTCGACAAGATGGATCAGTCCGAGGTCCGCATCAACACGATCCACTCCGCTGTCGGTGCCATCAACGAGACCGACGTCGTTCTGGCCGACGCCTCCAACGCCATCATCATCGGCTTTGGTGTCCGTCCCGACGGTAAGGCCCGCTCCGCTGCCGAGCGCGAGGGCGTCGAGATCCGTTGCTACGACGTCATCTACAAGTGCCTCGAGGAACTCGACGCTGCCCGTATCGGCATGCTTAAGCCCACCGAGGTCGAGGTCTCCACGGGTACCGCGACCGTCCTGGACACCTTCAAGGTGCCCAAAGTCGGTATCGCCGCCGGTGTCCGCGTCGAAGAGGGCGAGATCGCCGCGACCGATTCCGTGCGTCTGGTGCGCGACGGCATCGTGGTCTTCAACGGCAAGATCGCCTCGATGCGCCACTACAAGGACGAGGCCAAGAGCCTCAAGAGCGGTTCCGAGGGCGGCATTGGCCTGGAGAACTTCCAGGACATCAAGCCCGGCGACCAGATCGAGGGTTACCGCATCGACCAGGTTGCCCGTACCGAGTAGGGGGTAGCTCTATGAAGCAAACGCAGGCAACCCGCCGTCTGGGCGAGCAGCTTCGCGAGAAGCTCGGTTATATCCTGCTCTTTGAGGTTTCCGATCCGCGTCTCGACCTGGTTACTTTGACTGCGGTCGAGGTCGCGGTGGACCGTTCGTTCGCGCGTGTGTACGTGTCGTGCGATGCGAGCCGCTACGACGAGGTCATGGAGGCGCTCGCAAGCGCCAAGGGCCGTATTCGCAGCCTGTTGGCTCGCTCGCTCGATTGGCGTGTCACGCCCGAGCTCGATTTTCGCATCGATCGCTCGACCGATGAGGCCGAGCGCATCACGCGTGCGCTGGAAAACGTTCCCGCCACGCTTGCGATCGAAAAGGACGAGGACGGCTATCCGATAGCGGATGCCGCCCAGGAGGCAGCTTTAGATGACTAATTCCGCCGACCTCGCCTCGTGCGAGTCTGCAGATATTCAGCGACGCATCCTCGAGCTCATCGAGGGTGCGTCCTCCATTGCGATTTCGGGACACACTTCTCCCGATGGCGACGCCCTGGGCTCCGTGTTGGGTCTGGGCCTCTCGCTTATGAAGTTTTTCCCTAACAAGGACATTGCCCTGCTGCTGGCAGACGATGATCCGGTTCCGCGCATCTACCGCTTTATGGAAGGCTCCGATCGCCTGGTACCGGCATCTGCGTATACCGGCAATCCGGACCTGTTCATCTCGGTGGACGTGCCGGTCGTCGAGCGTCTCAATAATTCCGCCGAGGTGCTTCGTCGCTCCAAGCATGTGGTGTGCTTCGATCACCATCCGGCGCGCGAGGAGTTTGCCGAGCTCAGCCTGAGGCGCGTCGAAGCCGCAGCCTGCGCCATGATCATCGACCGCTTCTTGGACAATTGCGGCATTGTCGCACGTGATGGCGTTGCGTCCTGCCTGCTGTGTGGCTTGGTTACCGATACCGGCCGTTTTCAGTACCAAAACGCCGATGCAGCCGCGTTCCATGCAGCCTCGCGTCTGGTTGCCCACGGTGCCGATCCGGCGCGTGTGGCACTCGAGGTTTACCAGAGCATGCGCGTTGAGTTTTTGCACCTCAAGTCCATCGTTATGGGCCGCATTAAGACGGTGGCCCACGGGCGCGTCGCGTATAGCTACGCGTACCAGAGTGACCTTGAGGCCTGCGGTGTCACCTCGGACGAGTGCGACGGCCTGGTCGATGTGGTGCGTTCGGTGATGGGCGTCGAGGTCTGTCTGTTCCTGAAGGGCATTGAGGGCGATACCAAGGTGCGCGGCAACCTGCGCTCCAAGGGCGACCTCGATGTGTCCGAGATTGCTGCCAATTTTGGCGGTGGCGGGCATCATGCCGCCGCCGG
>USHT01000250.1 GCA_900554455.1 uncultured Collinsella sp. | reverse complement strand
TGACATGACGCCCGTCATCATCGATGCTTGGCGCGCTGGCTCTCGCTTTGACGCCTGGGTAGAGCATTTCTCGCTCGATAACTGGAAGGAGGCTGCTGCCAAAAACGGCATCGACCTCAATGAGCTCGTGCACCTGCCCTACGAGTTGGACTGGCGCCTGCCTTGGGGGCACGTGAGCCCCGGCTGCACGCGTGGCTTCCTCGAGCGCGAGTACCGTCGCTCGCTCGAGGGTGTCACGACTCCCGACTGCACCCGCACGTCGTGCACCGGCTGCGGAATCTGCCCCACGCTCCACGTCAAGAATGTATTGATGGGTGATCGCGCATGAGTGAGCGCCTGACCGACAACCCCACGCTCTTTAGGCTTCGTGTTCGCTATGGCAAGCGCGATCGCCTTAAATACCTGGGCCATCTCGAAGTAATCCATACCATTGAGCGCATCGTGCGCCGTGCGGGACTTCCCTATGCCGTCACGCAGGGCTTCTCCCCGCACATGCGCGTGGGCTTTTCTTCGGCGCTACCGGTGGGTACGTCGTCGACCTGCGAGTGGTATGACCTGTTTATGACCGAGTTCGTGGCGCTCGACGAGGCGTTTGGGCGTCTGGCTGCGGCGTCTCCGGCCGATCTGGCGCCCATCGAGGCGGCGTACATCGACGTGCGCACGCCGGCGTTGACGGCGCAGCTCACGCGCCTGTCGTATCGCATCGACCTGCACTTGGATCCCGAAGCGCCCGTGAGCGCCGAGGAGGTGCGTCGTGCGATCGACACGCTGCGCGCGGGCCATGGCATCGACTACGCGCGCGGCAAAAAGAGCAAGCGCTTGGATTTGGATCACACACTCGTGGGCTATGAGCTCACGGTGGGGGAGCGCCCGGACCATTTGGTGCTCATGGTCGACACCCATGCCGACAACGAGGGCTCCATGCGTCCGGAAATTTTGCTTTCCGCTGCTGATGTTTTGTTGCAGGGCTTGACCCCGGGCGTGGATGCACCTATTGTTTCCACCGGTATGCAAGACCTCGTGACCATCTGCTCCTACGATGTCGAGCGTCAGAATCAAGCATGCGAGGACGACGAGGGCCGACTCGTCAGCCCCATACCTGTGCGAACTTGTGGATTTGCTCCACATACTCGTTGACGGGGTTATTTTCGCCTGCTACTATATTCGGCTGTTGCACTAACTGATGCATGAAGGGCAAGTAAACATGTACGCAATCGTTAACACGGGCGGCAAGCAGTACAAGGTCGCCACCGACGATGTCATCACCGTCGAGAAGATCGAGGGCAATGAGGGCGACAAGGTCACCCTGCCGGTTATCTTCCTCAACGATGGTAAGAAGATCGTCACCGATCCCGACAAGCTGGCCAAGGCCAAGGTTACCGCTCAGATCGTTGAGCAGTTCAAGGGCGAGAAGCAGCTGGTCTTCAAGTTCCACAAGCGTAAGCGCTATCGTCGTCTGAAGGGTCACCGTCAGCAGCTCACCAAGCTGAAGATCGTGAAGGTCCAGGCTACGTCCCGCGCCAAGAAGGCTGTCAAGGCAGAGGCCGAGGCTGTTGCCGAGGCTCCCGTCGCCGAGTAGATTACACTCGTAACGAAAGAGTAGGTATACACAATGGCACACAAAAAAGGACTCGGTTCCTCCCGTAATGGCCGTGACTCCCGCGGTCAGCGCCTTGGCACGAAGCGCTATGCCGGCCAGACGGTAACCACGGGCACGATTCTCGTCCGTCAGCACGGTACGCACATCCACCCGGGTGAGAACGTTGGCCGTGGTAAGGACGACACGCTGTTCGCGCTGGTCGACGGTACCGTTGAGTTCCACAAGGGTATCAAGCACAGGGTCAGCGTACGCCCGCTCGCGAACGCGTAATTCACCCTTCATAGAGCACATATGTGGGAGGCACTTGAGTTTTAGGATTCAAGGGTCTCCCTCTTTTTTGTAGGAGGCGATTCTGTTGTCACAGTTCACCGATATCAGCCGCATTAACGTGTGCGGCGGCGACGGCGGAGCCGGATGCATGTCGTTTAGGCGCGAGGCATTTGTCCCCAAGGGCGGCCCCGATGGCGGCGACGGCGGTCGTGGCGGCAATGTCGTCATCCAGGCCGATGCTCAGCTGTCTTCGCTGATCGATTACCGCTTTAAGCATCACTTCCGCGCCGAGCGCGGCACGCACGGGCAGGGTGCCCGTCGTAACGGTAAGAGCGGCGAGGACCTTATTCTCAAGGTTCCCATGGGTACCGTGGTGCGCGAGCTCGACCCCGAGACGCAGACCCCGATGTTCGAGATTGCCGACTTGGTGCATGATGGCGAGCGCGTCGTTGTGGCGCCCGGCGGTGCCGGTGGTCTGGGCAATACGCACTTTGTGACGTCGGTGCGCCGCGCGCCCGCGTTCGCTCAGCTGGGCGAGCCGGCCGAGGAGCACTGGATTGAGCTCGAGATGAAGCTCATGGCTGATGCCGCGCTCGTGGGCTTCCCCTCGGTGGGCAAGTCCTCGCTTATCGCGCGCATGAGTGCCGCCCGACCCAAGATCGCCGACTATCCGTTTACCACGCTCGTGCCCAACCTGGGTATGGTGCGTGCCGGCGAGTACTCCTATGTCGTTGCCGACGTCCCCGGCC
>USHT01000249.1 GCA_900554455.1 uncultured Collinsella sp. | reverse complement strand
GCAGGGCGGCGTGTTCCTCATGCCGTACATGAACGAGGACGGCGAGCAGGAGATCATGCCGCAGGCCTAGAACGCAAAGAAGCCGCCCCGTATGGAGCGGCTTCTTTCTATCTGACGAGCAATACGAACGCCCGCCTAACGACGAACACGCGTATGTGTTCGCCTACTGAACAGTTGGTGGAGGCGCGGAGAATCGAACTCCGGTCCACGAAAGCCCCCTGATTGGCATCTCCAAGCTCAGTCGCTGGTTTTGTCTCGGACGCTTTGCGCGCAGCGACACGCTCGCGGTGTCCTAACCGGTTCGGTCTTAGCCTGCGCCATACCGATTACGTTCGCAGGAGCATTCCCCTAAAATGACGTCGCGCCGGTGTCGGGGAAATCACCGGGTTGACGCGCCGCTATAAACTAAGCAGCGAGAGCCATAGGCTCAAAAGAAGAGTTGTTGTCAATTCAATTTGACGGTACCCCTGTTTAACGAGGCGAGGAGACCTCGGCTTGCTTCCTCTCTCAGAGCTATCGTGTCGAAACCAGTCGCCCCCGAATGTTGGGAAAGTCTGGATGGTATCGGGTCTGCAAACACCCGATAACCGTCGACTTTTCAAGGAACACGCGGGGTGAACCCCGCTCGTGGATAGCTATCTTACCACGTTCTAAAGGTAGACAGCTGTTCTATGCACGAGCTGTGAAGACCCCAATGTGCGCTGCACTTCACACTTTTGCTACCGATCGCATCACGTATATTTTCGCCAAGCAAAATTGACCCGTCGAAAGGACCGTTATGGATACCAAGCAGCAACTCGTCAATGCCCTCGCAGGCCTGGGCTCAACCATTACCGAAGCTATGGATGTCATCGAAGGCTTTGTTCCCTGCGGACATCCCGCCCTCACGGTATCGAACGCACTCGTCGCGCTGGACGCTGACGATGATGCAGCTCTCGCCCAGCAGCTTGAGACCGTCGAGGGCTTTATCGACCACGTGAGCGAGAACCGCGGCGTGGCCGCCTACCACGGCATCGAGGTCGAGCTCGCGGGTCCCAAAGCCGATCTGCTCGCAGCAATCCGCGAGGTAGGCGCCCTTATGCAGACCGCAGGCGTCAAGAACACCCAAGTCAACGAGTGGGTCTACCGCAGTCTGGCAGCACTCGACAGTTCCGACGAAAAGGCAGCCGAGCAGCTCGCAGAAAGTCCCGCCATTAAGGCAGCGCTTTTGTAATTAAAGGATGCGTGGCCTTCTGAGCGCCGACGTTCCGAAGGCCACGCAGACAGCCAGGCGCTATCGGGACACCCGCCCACCACGCTCGGCCAAAGCAAGAATCGGCATCATTTGACGAGGTGTCTTTGCTGCAAGATCGGCATGTTCGAGCAGCTTACGATCGTTGGTCACCAAGTAATCAACCTGGGCGCGTTTGCATGCGGCGAGTACCAAGTTGTCCTCGTAATCGCGATGGAGCGTCAGATATTTGTCTGCTAGCCACAGATCGGATGCATCAGCGCCCACGGCCATAGCGTTTTCGGTCATATTCCGAACAAACGCCAACGTCGCATCGCCAATTGCACGGGCAGACGCCTCGTCGAGCACTCCCCCGCTGGCAAGAACGCTACGCTTCAGCTCGTGTTGGACAACGTACAGCACATCCTTAGCGATATGCACCGGGAAGAACAGCAACGCCCCCGTCTCCGTCGCCTGCCCAATAAACGCACGCGCGGCAAGCGACTCGGCATGGTCGACGCAAAACGAATCGACCCATACGTTGGCGTCCACCATTATTTTGAGGGGAGCCCCACTCACTGGATCATCCCCTTTTGGCGATAATGCTCATCCATGGCTTCGGAATAGATTGTGTCCCAACCGCGATCGTCGGATACGGGCGACGTAGCAATGCCCAGGTCCGCGTAAAGCTGATCCGCCGCCGCCCACGATGCGGCGAACGACGAGGTGGCACCTGCACTAGGCAGTTGGTCGTCAACGGCCGACAACACCTCTTCGCACGAACCGCCGCCCTGTGCAACCTTCGCTACGACCTTTTTGATAAGCTCGGGCAGCGAGGTGCCCGAAAGCCGCAACGCTTCCTCCGCATGGTCCTTGACCTGGCGATCTACGCGAACATTCACCTGCGCCATGCTGCCAACGGTAGCCATCTCAACCTCACCTTCAGCATTTGCTAGCATTGCTAGCACGAGCATATATCCGAGCTAGCCTCTCGTCAAACAAAAGAAGGCCTGCACCCTGGCGGCTGCGGTGCCGCCCGAATGCAGGCCGTATACTCAATTGAAAACGCTAACGCAGGTAAGCCTTCGCGTTGCTCAGGCCGTAGGCGATCGTTGAGCCGTTGTGCAGCAGCGATGACGTCTGCGGGGTGATCATGCCGGTAATACCCAATGCCAACAGCGCCGAGTTGGTGAGCATCACCTTGGAATACGAACTCGTCAGACGGTCGATAAGCCCCTGGCTCATGCGGCGCAGGCGCACGATCGCGGCAAGATCCGTATCGGTCAGGATGATGTCGGCGACCTCCTTGGCGATGTCGCTTCCGCCACCCATCGCCAGGCCCACGTCGGCCAAACCGAGTGCCGGTGAGTCGTTGACGCCGTCGCCCACCATGATAACGCGGTGCCCGTC
>USHT01000248.1 GCA_900554455.1 uncultured Collinsella sp. | reverse complement strand
CCTCGTCCCGCAGCCGCGCGAGGCCGAGCACTCCGCGTCCCTGATCCGCGGCGTCGCCAAGGGCATCGTGGATGCGGGCGGCAAGGTGGGCGGCTTTGACTGCTACACCACCAGCAACGTGCTGCGCGGCTCCGGTCTGTCCAGCTCCGCAGCCTTTGAGGTCTGCATCGGTGCCATCCTGCGCGGCGAGTACAACAACAATGACATGGAGAAGTTCAACCAGGTCAAGATCGCCCAAATCGGCCAGTATGCCGAGAATGTGTTCTTCGGCAAGCCCTGCGGTCTGATGGACCAGGCCGCTGTGTGCCTGGGCGGCCTCGCCTACATGGATTTTGAGGATCAGGCAAGCCCCAAGACTCAGAAGCTCGAGCTCAACTTTGAGGATCACGGCTATGCGCTCGTGCTCGTTAAGGTGGGTGCCGACCACGTGGCAGCCACCGACGACTACGCCGCCGTACCGCGCGAGATGCAGGACGTTGCTGCCGAGTTTGGCAAGACACGCCTGTGCGAGGTCGACGTTGCCGACTTTGACGCCAAGCTCCCCGAGCTGCGCGCCAAACTGGGCGACCGCGCTTGTCTGCGCGCCGTTCACTACTGGTACGAGAACGGACTGGTCGACAAGCGCTGGGCAGCCCTGAACGCCGGCGACATCGACCAGTTCCTGGTCCTGACGCGCGAGTCCGGCGCCAGCTCCGCCATGTACCTGCAGAATGTCGTTGCCAAGTTGGGCTCCGAGCAGCCCTCCATGTATGCGCTGGCCCTTGCCGAGCATGTGCTCGACGGCCGCGGCGCCGTCCGCATCCACGGCGGCGGCTTTGGTGGCACCATCCAGGCCTTCGTGCCGCTCGACCTAGTCGACACCTTTATTACCAAGATGAACGGCTGGCTGGGCGAGGGCTCTGCCCGTCACTACGCAATTTCTGACAAGGGGGCTTACGCGGCATGGCTGTAACGACCGACGTGCGCGAAGCTGCGCAGAACCTGATTGAGTACGCCATCCACCGATCGATGATCGGCCAGGACGATCGCATCTGGGCATACAACACCATTTTGGAGTGCATCGGCGCCACGGGCCCGGCGCTCGACATGGCCTGGGCGCTGCAGACCGAGAAGATTTCGCTTCTGCACCCTGACACACTCCCCGACTTTGACCTTGAGGGCACGCTCGCCGCGCTTTCCGAGGCTGCCGTTGCCAACGGCGCCGCCGAGGACACGGCGTCGGGCCGCGACCGCATCGCCATGCGCATCATGGGCGCACTCATGCCGAGGCCTTCGGTTGTAAACGAGGAGTTCAACGGCCGCATGGGCGTCAACGAGCCCCGCGCCGCGACCGACTGGTTCTACGGTCTGTGCTGCGACGCCGGCTACGTGCGCCGCGCCGCCATCGCGCGCAATATCAAATGGAGCACCCCCACCAACTGGGGCGACCTCGAGATTACCATCAACCTGTCAAAGCCCGAAAAGGACCCGCGCGATATTGCCGCAGCCGGCGCCGCCAAGAACACGGGCGAGAAGTATCCTGCCTGCCAGCTCTGCATCGAAAACGAGGGCTATCCTGGACGTTCCGCCGCAGCCGACGGTGGCGCTCACCCCGCTCGCCAGAATCTGCGCGTTATCCCCATCCAGCTCGACGGCGAGCGCTGGGGCTTCCAGTACAGCCCGTACGCGTACTTTAACGAGCATTGCATCGCCATGAGCTCCGAGCATCGCCCGATGCACGTCGACCGCAAGGGCCTGACCTGTCTGCTCGACTTTGTGGACCTGTTCCCGCACTACTTTATTGGCTCTAACGCCGACCTGCCCATCGTGGGCGGCTCGATTCTGTCGCACGACCACTTCCAGGGCGGCGCGCACGAGTTCCCCATGATGCATGCCGCCGAGGTCTCGCAGTTTAGCGTGCCCGGCTTTGACCAGGTCAGCGGTACCGTGTTGCAGTGGCCGCTTTCGGTCGTGCGACTGCGCTCGCACGACCGCGCCCAGTTGCTCGACGCCGCCGAGAAGATTATTCTCGCCTGGCGCGAGTGGACCGATGAGTCGGTTGGCGTCGTCGCGCACACAGCCGATGGCGTGGCGCACAACACCGTAACGCCCGTCATCCGCCGCGTTGACTCCCGCGGCAATGCCGGCGGCGAGACCTACGAGGCTTACCTCGCGCTTCGCTGCAACATCACGACTGACGAGCATCCGCTGGGCGTATTTCACCCGCATGCTGAGTACCACCACATCAAGAAGGAGAACATCGGCCTGATCGAGGTCATGGGCCTGGCCATTTTGCCGCCGCGCTTGGTTCCCGAGCTCGGCGCTGTCCGCGAGCACTTGCTGGCGGCCAAGGCCGATGCCAGCTACGACCTTGCCGACGCGCTCGAGAGCGATGACCTTTGTCGCAGCCACGCCGCATGGGCCGAGGACGTCTTTGCTCGCCGCGCCGACGAGCTTACGGCCGACAACGCCATCGATATCCTGCACGAGGAGGTCGGCGTGGTGTTTGGCCACGTGCTCGACAACGCCGGCGTCTTTAAATGGGACGAAGCCGGCCGCGCCGCCCAGCAACGCTTCATCGACTCGCTGTAAAGATCCCTTGGGGACGGAGGAAAACGGATCATTTCCGCCCACACGACAACGGCGCCCGCC
>USHT01000247.1 GCA_900554455.1 uncultured Collinsella sp. | reverse complement strand
AGATGCCACCGCGGCAGCACGCTCAAACACACCCGAAGCAACGGTAACCTGGGCATCAACCGGGGCATGGCAGCCCGGGAAGACAGGCGCGACGAGCTGCGAGATATACGGATCAGGCTTAGTCGTAAAGGCGTTCTCATGCAAAGCCAGCGGCGCAGGTGCCAAGTTACCGGCAAAGTTAAGCGCACCCTCTGGCGTGTCAAACGAAGCCATAATACGAGCGCACAGCCAGCGAGGAAGACCCATCAAACGCGAAAGACGAACCAAACGGCACTCGGACTCATCCACGTCCGATGCCGTGGCAAAGTCCTCAACGTTGTCCGCAACCTTGTGCAGCACCGCGTTAGCCAGGCCCGCGGCAGACTTAGCACCGCTGCGCACCAGCTCAACACCCTGACTTACGGCAACGCGGCCCGGCGTATGCAGGTAGAGCATCTCGAAGGCCGAGATACGAAGCGCCATGCGCACGCGCGGCGCGACCTTTTTGGGCTTATCCAAAAACTGATCGAGCAACTCATCCAAAACGCCCTGCGTGGCGGCAACACCGAGCGCCAAACGTGCGGCAAAAGCGGAATCGCGCTGGTCAATAGCCTTGGCGGAAGCACGTGAAGACAACACGTCGCGTGCGTACATACCGCGGCGATCGGCCTCCATCAACACATCGAGCGCAAGCTTGCGCGCGGGAGACAACTTGCTCATGACAGTACACCCCACGTAAGGTCGGCACCCTGCAGGCCGGCAGCCCAGGCAGAAGCGGCCATAGCACGCTTGCCATCGGGCTTAACCTCAAGCAGCTCAACCGCACCATCGGAAAGTCCCAGGTAAACACGCTTGCCCTTAACGGCAACAGCGCCTTCGCCAAGCGACACATCAGCCGTCTCAGCATCGAGCACGCGAACCGACTTGCCGGCAATCACACAACGAGCGGGAGCGGTGTCGGACGAGGCAAGCACATGACGCACACAATCAAGTGCCGCCATCTGAGGGTCAAGACGCATCTCCTGCTTAGAAATCTTGGCAGCATGGGTAACAAGCGACTCATCCTGTTCAGTCCACACGGCGGTGCCATCGGCAAGAGAAGGAAGCGTATCGGCAAGCAGTTTGCCGCCAAGCTCACCAAGCTCCATGGTCAGCGCCTCAGCGTTCTTACCGGAAACCGACGTGGAAGCCTGAGCACAATAAGCACCAGTATCCACGCCATGTCCAATGCGCATAATGGAAACGCCAGCAACCTCATCACCAGCAAGAATCGCACGCTGAATAGGAGCGGCGCCACGCCAACGAGGCAGCAAAGACGCATGAACATTCACAATACCAAGCGGCGCCATGTGAAGAACCTCATCGGGCAAAATGCAACCATAAGCAGCCACACAGAAAATATCGGCTTGCGCAGCTTGGAGAGCCTCAACAACCTCGGCCGTCATACGATTAGCCTCAATAACCGGCAACTCTAGCTCAAGTGCCTTAGCCTTAACAGGAGACGGCTCCAACTTTTTACCACGCCCACGAACAGCATCGGGACGAGTAATGACAAGCACAATCTCGTTCCCAGCCTCAAAAAGCGAAGTCAGCGAAGGCACAGCAAAATCAGGCGTACCCATAAAAACAATACGCATAAAGAACGTCTCCCCTCAACCAAAGCCGAGACGGCTACAAATAACAGCGGAAAGCCAAGTACCCAGCCCATCCGCAATAACAATTCAACAAGAACAAATATACCCAAAACCAAAGAAAGAGCCGCAATAAAAGCAGCTCTTTCAGCAAAGCAATTATCAGCGAAGACGCCCCTCCCTGGCCCAACGGCACCCGGGCGAACCGAGCCAGAACAACGCAGTCCCCGGTGCTGAGCGCCCACATATCGTCCCGCGCGCAGTTTCGCAGCAAAGCGAGAATGATTGAGCACGGGATGATATGTGGGCGCTCAGCACCGGGGACGAGGGGACCTACTCGGTCTCGCCCGGTCGAGCGCCGCGGGCCAGGGCGTCCTGGTACTCCTTGACAGCCTTAATCCTCTGCATCGGCTTCAGTCGCTCGAACATGGTATTGCCGTGCAGGTGATCGATCTCGTGCTGCAGGCACACGCAGAACAGATCGCCCGTGGCCTCATAGCGAATCAGGTTGGCGTCAAGGTCGTACGCCTCGACGACGACATGGTCGGGACGCTCGATCTCGCAGCTAATGCCGGGGATGGACAGGCAGCCCTCGCTAAACGGCACCAGATGGTCGCTCTGCTCAACAATGACGGGATTGATGAGCACGTACGGATCGTAGTCGTTCTTGTCGCTGTAGTCGCAGTCGATGGTGACGAGCTGAATGAGCTCGCCGATCTGCGGGGCAGCTAGGCCGCAACCGCCGTTCTCGAACATCATCTTCTTCATCTTCTCGGCAAGCGCCTCGATCGCCGGGGTGATCTCCTCAATGACGGCGCACTCCTGGCGCAGACGAGGGTCGGGCGACAGTACGATTCCGTTGGCTTCCATGGCCATCCTTTCGGGTTGTTACATCAAATCATAGGCGTCGACGTCAACGCTCACGCTCACGCCGTGCACGGAGCCCACCTCTTTGAGGCAGGCGTCGATATCATCAGAGACATGGTACCCTACCGGCGACTTTACAAGCAGATGGAAGCGGTAACGG
>USHT01000246.1 GCA_900554455.1 uncultured Collinsella sp. | reverse complement strand
TTCGCCAGGTCGCTCGCCAGCTTCTCGGCCGCGGGCTGCACCTCGTCGTCGCCCACCGTCAGCGGGATGACGCACACGTGCGCGGGCGCCACCGTGAGCGGCCACATGATGCCGTTCTCGTCGTTGTGCTGCTCCACGACGGCAGCGAGCGAGCGGGACACACCAACGCCGTAGCAGCCCATGATGAGCGGCTTCTCCTTGCCATCCTCGTCCATAAAGGTGGCACCCATGGCCTCGGAATACTTGGTGCCCAGCTGGAAGACCTGAGAGACCTCGATGCCGCGGGCAGCGGAGAGCGGCTTGCCGCAGTGCGGGCAGGGATCGCCGGCAACGACGGTGACCAGATCTGCCCACTCATCGACGGTAAAGTCGCGCTCGGGGCAGGCACCGGTAAAGTGATAATCGACCTCGTTGGCACCGCAGGCCCACTGTTTGGACTCGCGCAGGCTCTCGTCGCAGACCAGACGAATGCCATCGGGCAGGTTAACCGGTCCGATAAAGCCCTTGTGCAGACCGTTCGCCTGAAGCTCCTCGTCGGTCATCATGCGATAACCCTTGCCAAAGACGTGCTCGGCCTTGCAATCGTTGAGCTCGTGATCGCCCGGAACAATGGCCACGACCGGCTTGCCCTCGGCGTCGATGAGTGCCAGCGACTTGCGCGTGCCGTTCTCGGGGAACCCAAAGAACTTAGCAACAGCCTCAATGGTGCCCATACCCGGAGTCTCAACCTTGGTGAGCGTACCGTCACCAGGACCCTCGGTCACGACGACCTTGGTGCTTGCAGCCTCATCGTCGGCAGCGAAGCCGCAATCGTCGCAGTAGACGAGCGAAGCCTCGCCGGCGTCGGCCAAAGCCATGTACTCGACGGAGGTATCGCCACCGATCTCGCCAGAATCGGCGACGACGGGCAGAGCCTTGATGTAGCAGCGCTCGCAGATGTTAGCGTAGGCCTGCTTCATCTTGTCGTACTCCTCCTGCAGGCTCTCCTGCGTGGCGGAGAAGCTGTAGGCGTCCTTCATGATGAACTCGCGGCCGCGCATCAGGCCAAAGCGGGGACGGAACTCGTCGCGGAACTTGTCCTGAATGTGATACAGGTTGACGGGCAGCTGCTTATAGGAGCGTAGCTCGTTGCGCACCAGGGCCGTGACGGTCTCCTCGTGCGTGGGGCCCAGGACGAACTCGCGACCATGACGGTCGTCAAAGCGCACAAGCTCCTTGCCATAGGCGTCGATGCGGCCGGACTCGCGCCACAACTCGGCGTCGACCATGATAGGCATCATAAGCTCCTGGGCGCCGGCAGCGTCCATCTCGTCGCGCACGATATTCTCGATCTTGCGGATCGAGCGCCAAGCAAGCGGCAGGTAGGAATACAGACCGGCGGCCTCTTTGCGGATCATGCCGGCACGGAGCAGCAGGCGGTGGCTGGCGAGCTCAGCGTCCGCCGGATCCTCTTTAAGCGTCGGCGCATAAAGCTTAGACATATACATTGCTCGAGTCATTTACTTCTCCTCAATAAGTTTGTCGACCTCGACCATAAGCGCGTCGACAATTTGATCCTCAGCTACTTTACCAATGATCTGGCCATGCGAAAAGAGCAGGCCCTGACCTCGTCCACAGGCCACGCCTAGGTCGGCGTCGGAAGCCTCGCCGGGGCCATTAACGGCACACCCCATCACGGCGATCGAAAGCGGCGCGGAGTAGTTCTTAAGCCGCTCGGTGACCTCCTCGGCAATGGGAATAAGGTTAACCTGGCAGCGAGCGCACGTAGGGCACGAGACAATCTCGGGACCACGGCGGCGCAGGCCCAGCGACTGCAGAATACCCCAGGCAACCGGCGGCTCCTCAACCGGATCGGCTGTGAGCGACACACGCATGGTGTCGCCAATGCCTTCGGAAAGCAAGATACCCAAGCCTACAGAGCTCTTGATGGTGCCCTGGAGCTTGGTACCCGCCTCCGTCACGCCCAGGTGAAGCGGAACGTGGGGAATCTCACGCGACAGGGCTCGATAGGTATCAAGCGTCGTTTGCACGCTATGGGCCTTGGCCGAAAGCACAATGTTCGTAAAACCGCGGTCCTCAAAGTGCTTGACGAAGCGCTCGCTCGACATCACGAGCTTCTCGGGCTGCGTGAGGTCGTCGCGCTCGGCGATATCCTGCTCAAGCGAGCCGGCGTTGACGCCGATGCGAATCGCACAGCCCGCAGCGCCGGCAGCGTCGATGACGGCATCGACCTTAGCCCAATCTCCGATATTACCGGGATTGATACGCAGTTTGGAGGCACCAGCCTCGACGGCGCCGATGGCGAGCTTATGGTTAAAGTGAATATCAGCGACGATCGGCACCGGAGACTCAGCACAGATGGTACGGAAGCCCTCGAGCGCGGCCTCGGTGGGCACGCTCACGCGCACGATATCGCAGCCCGCCCGCGCCAACGCGCGAACCTGCCCAAGCGTTGCCTGAGCATCGGCGGTATCGGTGCAGGTCATGGACTGAACCACGACCGGCGCGCCGCCACCGATCTGCACACCGCCCACATGCACGGGGCGCGTCAACTCGCGAGGCAAAGGATGGGATAAAGACAATCCAAACACTCCCCTAGAGAATAAATCGAAGGATGTCGGAACGAAGCATATAGACAAACAGCAGCGCAAAGAGCGCGATGCCCA
>USHT01000245.1 GCA_900554455.1 uncultured Collinsella sp. | reverse complement strand
TCGTCCCTACAAGGACAAGCTCACCCTGTTCTGGAGCGAGGAGGACATGGAGAACTCCGAGAACGAGGGCTTCCTGGCCGTGGACGAGGACCACTTTAAGGTTCGCGTCGCCGGCACGGTCCGCACCGTCTCGGTCGATGCCGTCAACACCGGTCTTCCCGAGGCCGTCCGCCTGACCATCAGGGCTGTGCGCGACAACTATTCGTACCTTCTTAAGAAATAGGCGAGTCTCTTATGGCCAAATCCATTCAACATAACGTGGCCTACGTTGCCTGCGGAAGCGGTTGCGCCTCCGCAGGCGGCGACGCCCACTGCAGCGAAGGCTGCATTGGCTGTGGCGCCTGCGTCACGGCCTGCCCCCACGGCGCCATTGCGCTGGTCGATGGCATCGCCCGCGTGGACCGCTCCAAGTGCACGGGCTGTGGCCTGTGCGGCATGGCGTGCCCGCAGCGCGTGATTGCCTTCGTCCCCGGCTACCAGAACATCCTGGTGCGCTGCAACAACACCGATAAGGGCGCCATTGCGCGCAAGATCTGCGACACCAGCTGCATCGGTTGCGGCATGTGCGCCAAAAAGTGCCCTGCCGGCGCTATCCGCATCGAGGACAACTGCGCCCATATCGACGGCACGGACTGCCTGTCGTGCGGCATGTGCGCCGTCGTCTGCCCGCATGGCGCCATCCACGACCGCACCGGTATCGCCGCCGGCGTGTAGAAGGGAATCACCATGGCACAGGAATTCACTTTTACCGTTAACGGCGTCGAGCACACGACGACCCAAAACAAACCGCTGCTGCGCTATCTGCGCGACGACCTGCACATTCACTCCGCCAAGGACGGCTGCTCCGAGGGCGCCTGCGGCACCTGCACCATCCATGTGGACGGTGCGGCCGTCAAGGCGTGCGTGCTGACCACCGCCCTTGCCGCCGGCCGCGACATCGTGACTGTCGAGGGCCTGCCCGAGAACGTGCGCGAGGCCTTTGTGTACGCCTTTGGCGCCGTGGGCGCCGTGCAGTGCGGCTTTTGTATCCCCGGTATGTCATGGCGGGTGCAGCGCTCATCGCCGAGGATCCCGAGCCTACCGAGGAGCAGATCAAGTACGCCATCCGCGGCAATGTTTGCCGCTGCACCGGCTACAAAAAGATTATCGAGGGCATTGCGCTGGCCGCTGCGGTGCTCCGCGGCGAAAAGCAGATCGACGAGGATCTGGAGCGCGGCGACGACTACGGCGTGGGCAAGCGCGCCTTCCGTATTGACGTGCGCAAGAAGGTGCTCGGCGAGGGCAAGTACCCCGACGACATCGACGAGATCGACCAGCCGGGCCTGACCTACGCCAGCGCCGTGCGCTCCAAGTATCCGCGTGCCCGCGTGCTCTCCATCGATACCTCCAAGGCCGAGGCCCTACCCGGTGTGGTTGGCATCCTGCGCGCCGAGGACGTGCCGGTCAACCAGGTCGGCCACCTTATCCAGGACTGGGACGTCATGATCGCCCAGGGCGACATCACCCGCTGCGTGGGCGATGCCATCGTGCTGGTGGTTGCCGAGGACGAAGCGACGCTCGAAAAGGCCAAGAAGCTCGTAAAGATCGATTACGAGCCGCTGGAGCCCGTGCGCAACATTGTCGAGGCCAGGGCTGCCGACGCCCCACGCCTGCACGACAGCTTCTTTGCCTTTGGCAACACGGTGGAGCTCAAGGACAATGTGTGTCAGAGCCGTCACGTGACGCGCGGCGACGCCGCCAAGGCGCTGGCAGAGAGCGCATTCACCGTGACGCAGCGCTTTACCACGCCCTTTACCGAGCATGCCTTCTTGGAGCCCGAGTGCGCCGTGGCGTTCCCGTATAAGAACGGCGTCAAGGTGCAGTCGACCGACCAGGGTGCCTACGACACGCGCAAAGAGTGTGCCCACATGTTTGGCTGGGACAACGAGCCCGAGCGCGTGGTCGTCGAGACCATGCTCGTGGGTGGCGGCTTTGGCGGCAAGGAGGACGTGTCCATCCAGCACCTGGCCGCGCTCGCCGCATATAAGTTCCAGCGTCCCGAGTCGCTCGCGTTCCATCCCAAGCGCCACGCCATGGACGGCACCTTTACGCTGGGTTGCGACGCCGAGGGCAACTTTACCGGCCTAGATTGCGAGATCAACTTTGACACCGGCGCCTACGCGTCGCTGTGCGGCCCGGTGCTCGAGCGCGCCTGCACGCATGCCGTCGGCCCCTACAAGTACCAGAACACCGACATTCGCGGTTATGGCTACTACACCAACAACCCGCCCGCCGGCGCGTACCGCGGCTTTGGCGTTTGCCAGTCCGAGTTTGCGCTCGAGAGCCTGATCGACTTGCTGGCAGAGAAGGTCGGCCTGGATCCGTGGGAGATCCGCTACCGTAACGCCATCGAGCCGGGCGAGGTTTTGCCCAACGGCCAGATTGCCGACTGCTCCACGGCGCTTAAAGAGACGCTGCTCGAGGTCAAGGATGCCTACTATGCGCATCCCGGACACGCCGGTATCGCCTGCGCCATGAAGAACGCCGGTGTGGGCGTGGGTATCCCCGACTGGGGACGCTGTAAGCTGATCGTGGAGCCGGACGGCAAGGTGCATATCTACACCGGCGCCAGCTGCATCGGACAGGGTCTGGGTACCGTACTGGTGCAGACGGTGGTGACTTGCACCGGCCTGCGGCGGGGCG
>USHT01000244.1 GCA_900554455.1 uncultured Collinsella sp. | reverse complement strand
ACCAATCTCGTGGCCCTCGGCGCCAAAGTCGCGCGCGATGGTAATGACCACAGGATTCTTCTTATTCTCCAGATCGCTCATCGCGATTCCTTTCTAACAGATGAAAAAGGGCTGTCTATCGCCTTTTCCCACGATACCGTACCTGGGTTTTCCTGGTGCCCAAGATTGGCCTGAAAGAGGAGCGACGCGTACTTTGGTACGCGAGCGACGGCTTGAGGGGCGAGATGGGGTGCTTGGGGCCGGCGCAGCGTCAAGCCTGAAGGTGGTCTTGGATGAGATCGCAGATGGCTCGGGCGTCGTTGATGTTGATGGCTCGGGTCGCAAAGCCTGCGTCGAAGGCCTGACGCGCCAGGGCTTCGTTGCAGGCAAGGGCCAGCGTGTGACCGTCGACCAGGTCGAGCGAGCTCTTGCCGCGCAGACGGTCGACACCCGATCGCGCGACCACGATGTTGTCGAAGCCCTCGGTCTTGTAGCCCTCGATGATCACCACGTCGACATCGTTGTAACGCGACAGCAGCTCGCGCGCGGGCATCTCGTCCTCCTCGCGCGTGTCGGCGTACTCCGCCCAGCGCGTGGCGCAGATAAGGCCCACGTGCTTGGAGCCGGCCTGGTGATGGCGCCACGTATCCTTAGCGGGCACATCGATATCAAAGCCGTGGTGCCCATGATGCTTGAGCGAACCCACGCGCAGGCCGCGGCGGGTGAGCTCGGCGATAACCTTCTCGACGAGCGTGGTTTTGCCCGAGTTTTGGTAGCCGATAAACGCGATCGCGGGGACGGCCGGTGTCGGAGCTGCGGGCGCGACGGCGACGGGCGCGCTCGCGGGCGCGGCACCGTCAGCGGCCACGGCCTCAACGGCATCGGCCTGACGCTCTGCGCGATCCCATATGCCCGAGCGGCCGCCCTCCTTGTGCAGCAGGCGCACGTCGACGATCTCCATGCCGCGATCGACCGCCTTGCACATGTCGTAGATGGTTAGGCACGCGGCACTCGCGCCGGTCAGCGCCTCCATCTCGATACCCGTCTTGCCCGTCACGCCGGCCGTAACCAGTACGTGAAAGCCAACCTGCCCGTCCGCGCGCGCCGGCGCCCAGCCCTCGGGCACGTCATCGACAGGCGTCCCCGCCGCAGCGATGGGCTCAATGTCGCACTTGCTCTTGGTAATGAGCAACGGATGGCACATGGGGATGATGTCGCTCGTGCGCTTGATGGCCATGATGCCCGCCACGCGCGCGCAGGCGAGCACGTCGCCCTTTTTGGCGCGGTCCTGCAGCACCATGGCCTGCGTCTCGGGGTGCATGAGGATGGTGCCCTCGGCGATGGCGATGCGATGGGTCTCGGCCTTGTCGGACACGTCGACCATGCGTACCTCGCCCTTGGCGTCCACGTGTGTCAGCTCGTCGCGGCGGGCGTCACGGGCGGGCTCGGTGGCAGCACTGGCAGACGGCTGCGCGGGCGCGGCGGCGTTACCAGCATTCGTCGCGGTTGAGGCTTTATGGGCAGACATCGCGACCCTGCGAGCGGCCTTGGTGGCATCGGCGTACCTGCTCTTGGCCATATGATCATCCTCCGATTTGGGACATAAATCGTTGCGTGCCCTCAATTATCGCGTGTTCCTGCGGTTTGTGGGCCACGGCATCGCGCCAAATCGAAAGTACTTGCATATCATCACCACGGCGCAGCGCCTCACGCACCGAATACTCGGCATCGCTGAACAGGCAGGGGCGCACGCTGCCATCGGCCGTCAGGCGCAGACGGTTGCAATTCGCACAAAAATGATTGGACATGGCGCTAATAAAGCCGACCGTTCCCGCCGCGCCCGGAAAGTGCCAATAGCGCGCAGGGCCCGCGCCGGCAGGAGCGTCGTTGATGTCGAGCGGCTCGAGCTCGCCCAGTCCCACCGCGGCGGCCCCGGCATTGATGCGCGCCCGCAGCTCGTCACTCGGCACGGTGTCGCTCGCGTCCCACAGCTCGGGATTGAGCGCGGGCGCATGCGGGTCCACAGCGCAATGCGAGCTCGTGCGCCCGTCACCGATGGGCATGTATTCGATAAAGCGCAGGTGGATGGGCCGGTCGAGCGTGAGCCGTGCAAGGGCCGCCACATCCTGGTTGAGTCGGCGCACCACAACGCAGTTGACCTTAACGGGCTCAAAGCCCCAAGCCAGCGCCGCGTCGATGCCGGCCATGGTCTGCTCGAGTCGACCCAGGCGCGTGATCTTTCCAAAGAGCGTAGGGTCGAGCGTATCGAGCGAGATGTTGACGCGGTTAAGCCCCGCGTCTTTGAGCTGCGGCGCCAGCTTGGGCAGCAGGGCGCCGTTGGTGGTGAGCGAGATGTCCTCGATCTGCGGAATCGCGCGGATGTCGCGAATGAGCGGAATAATACGGCGGCTGACCAGCGGCTCGCCACCCGTCAGGCGCACGCGGCGAATGCCCTCCCCCGCCACCAAGCGCACAAAGCGGGCGATTTCCTCGGCGCTGAGCAGCTCGTCGTGCGCGCGGGGCGCCACGCCATCGGCCGGCATGCAGTAAATACAGCGGAAATTGCACTTGTCGGTAACGGCAATACGCAGGTAGTTGATATCGCGGCCAAAGCCGTCATGTTGCACGAGCCCGTCCACGCAGCCCTCCCCTCGCGCTGGCCTTTATTCTTCGGGGAATATAGTACCGCACGAGAGAATCATGC
>USHT01000243.1 GCA_900554455.1 uncultured Collinsella sp. | reverse complement strand
CTCAACGAGAACCTCAACGCCCAGAGTCACAAAGTCCACCGACTCGACGCCCACACCGTAGTCAAGAACGATGTCAGCGTGTTCCTTGATGGGTGCCTCGACGTTTGCCGTGAGCGCAACTGCAGCCATATCGTGTGCGCGCATGTAATCGAGCGCCGCAATCGTATTGGTTGAATAGCCGCTCTGCGAGACGGCAATGTTAAGCGCATGCTGTGGATAGGTGTGTTCAAAATCGACGAAGGCCTCGGGCGTCACAACGGACACCTGCATCTGCAGCGCATCTTGCAGGTAATCGCGGGCGCAATCCGCAGCATGGCGCGACGAACCCGAAGCAACGATGCGCAGCGCGTCAAAAGAACCGGACTGGAAAATATCAACGAGCTGCGCTACCAGCTCAGACGAACGCTCGAGGTTCTCTCCCATACGCACATGGGCAAGCTGAACGTAATCGAGCATCTTCATCGTCTCACCTCGTAATAAATCATTAGTATTTGATACCAATCACAGTTACAGGTTACGGCTTTTTGATACCTCTTTGTCGATTAATTTATCCCCTTCGGCGAACGGTCGATTTTGAGCCATGTAAGGTTGTATATACAGCTGACCCAACGATCAAAACTGGTTAGTTTCCCAGCCGTTATTCACAAAATACCAGCTAGTACGTATAGGTGTAGCCGCCCGTATCGCCACGATTGAAGGACTTTACATACTCGATAGCCTGACCGCTCGCGTCATAGCTCACGCATTCCAAAAGCAAAACAAGATCGCCCTGTTCCAGTCCAAGGAGGCCGGCATCTCGTGCGCCCAGTGCCTCGATATCGAGCTTTTCCTGTGCCATGACTGGCTTTCGGCCCAGCATCTCATAGGTCTCGTACAAACTGAAGACCGACACGTCAATATCTTCGATGGTTGGGAACAGCAGGCAGGGAATCAGCGCCGTCTCAATCGATACGGGGCTACCGTTTATGCAGTTCAGGCGTCGAACGGAATAGAGCAGGTCGTCCTCGGCGATGCCAAACAGGTCGGCGTAATATGGCCCCGCATAACGCTTGGAACGCGCGAGAATACGGACGGACGGCTCGCCGCCCGAAGCACGGACCGATTCACGGAAACCGACCGTGCGTTCAAAAAAAGCAGGTACTTTCTGCGCCACAAAGGCACCTTTTCCCCGAACACGGCGAATCTGCCCGCGTCGAACCAGCTCATCGACAGCGCTTCGGATGGTCAAGCGTGTCGTACCAAATTCCTCGGCGAGGTCTTTTTCGGACGGAATCATGGAACCCGTGGGATATGCACCGCGCTCGATACGTTCCTCGATGCAGCGTCGAATGCGCATATAAACCGGGGTGGCATCTACTGTTTCAGCCATTGTTCACCTGCCACGCTCCTCATGCCGTTCTCTTCGCCGTTATCGGCAAAGCGGAACTTTGTGGGCAAAATCACCGATTTGCAATGCTCCACAAAACGCATGTCCTTATCAAATTCGATCGAGCTCTCATAGAACACCGGCGTTCCCTCTTCTTGCTGGAGCAGCTCGGCCTCTTCGACGTTCAAACGCGAGATGGAGATATGCTCACGTCCATGCTCAACGCGCACGCCACCTTCTTTGAGCAAGACATCGTAAAGGCTCTCACACTCAAAATCGTGCTCGGGAAGCGATGGGCACAGGGACAGGTTAACGTGAGCGGTCTCGATTGACGCCGGCTCGCCCTCAATAAGTCGAACGCGCTGCATGCGGAGCAAGGGAGCGCCTACAGCCACCCCAAGCTTGTCGGCAAGCGCCTCATCCGCCTCGATGGTCCCGGTGGAAACCAGACGAGAAGAGGGGTGCAGGCCGGCAGTCCGCACAGCATCGGAAAAGTTATACGTTTCCTGGAAGATGTTCAGCGGCTTGGGAGGACACACATACGTGCCCGATCCGCGACGGCTCTCGAGCGTTCCACACGAGATAAGCCGCGTGATACCGGCACGCAACGCCGTACGCGAAACGCCAATCTCTTCGCACAGCACGCGCTCGGCCGGCAGGCGATCGCCGCCGGCAAGCTGATGGTGCTGGATATACCAAAGAATTCCCTCAACAGCATGATCTTTGGGGGGAATTGCATAAGATTCGCCTGCCATTGCACAGACTCCTCATTCAGAAACGTATGCCGCCAAAATTAGGCCAGCCCTCCCATGGCATCAAATTCTGCCTTGATCTTCTCGGCGACATTCCGATACGACTTATATAGACTTGAATCGTGTTTGACTTCGTCGGTCATAACGGGAATCTCTAATTTGGAAACCTCGTCTTTTCCCGTCTGAACCGCCACAACAACGCCCATACCAAGACACATATTACGCTTGGCAGCATTTATTTTTGCTGCCTTGGCAGGATTTGCCAGGATACGCTGGGCAAATTCCTGTTTAGAGACCGCTTCTTCGGCCTCCGGATCGCCCGCCTCGGCCACTTCGCACTGCAACACGTCCGCATAGTCAAAAATCTTCGGCTCGCCGCCGCGCTGATGCACGGCCCACTTGCGGCGCGTGGCATCCTGGTAGATGGCCGGCAAAAATGTAAACCGCGGCGGGTCCAAAATCGTATCCGTGATGGTAAACACATCGGGATCAAAGGCATCCTGCGGGTTTTTCTTCTTGAACAGCCCCATATCAGCCTCCCGTACTAGCATTAAACAACTCAAGCTGAATATAGCAC
>USHT01000242.1 GCA_900554455.1 uncultured Collinsella sp. | reverse complement strand
GCGGGTCAGGTCGAGATCGCCAAGCGCCTCTATCTGGACGGTCCTTTTGTCGGTCAGCCCTTTGTTTCCGTTGCGCTCGATGAGCTCACCGATCGCGGTTGGCGCCATGTGTTCAAAAGCGCCGAATCGCCGTTGTTCCAAACGGGGCTGACCCTTTGCATTGAGGGCTGGAACGCGGTTGGCCCCCAGCGCCTCCGCGAGCTGGTCTCCACGATGACCGACACCGCGTTGGCGACGCGCTGCCATGTGGTGCTGACAGCGAATGACATGCCGGGCGGCGGCGAAAGTGATCAAGCCGCCTTTGTGACCGAGCGCTTCGCCTGTGCGGTGAGCGTGGCGCCGGCAATCGCCGAGCAGGGAGCCGCGTCGACGAAGGTTGCGCGCTATTTGGAATATCTCGCCGATGCATTTGGGACGGCAGCGCCCACGCTGTCTGCCGCGGCGACGAAGACGCTCGATGCTTACCGCTGGCCGCGCAATTATCTGCAGCTCCGCGAGGTCTCGGAACGACTGTATATATTGGTGGGGACGGGCACGGTGGACCGCGCTGTGGCGGAGGAAGTGCTCGCCCAAGAGGACGTGATTAAGACCGCAACCTTTGGCGCCCCGACGCTCGAAAGTGACCTGTATATCCTGCGACCGCTGGCCGATACCGAGCGAGATATCGCGCATCTGGTTGTAGACCATCTCCACGGCAACCGAACCCGTGCGGCGGAGGTGCTGGGCATAAGCCGTACAACGCTGTGGCGCTTGCTGAAGGACGATGACCGTTGAGCGAGGCACCCGTGACCGCGCGCGACGCGTGTGCTACAGTCCAAAGCGTTATTGTTTCGATTTGGTTACGGCGTGCGAGGGCATATGGCTGAGACTTCAAAACCGAGCCGCAGAAGGCGGAGCGCCGCGCCGGTTAACCGACGCACGACATCGGTGACGTGGGGCAAACACGCCTCGGGGTTTGATGGCTCGTTCAAGCGCACTAAATATGGCTATCCTTCGGCAAGCGCTCGCTTGGCAATGCAGGCAGAGTCCTCGCTGTGGGGCCGCAAGCGCGTGGTGGGCTCAAAGCTCAAGCACGACGGCACGCTCGGTTACATCAGCCGCGGGGCGGCTCGCCGCAGCGGGCTCAATCCCGCTGGTTGGCATCGTTATGTGCCGATCGTGGCCGTCGTTGCAGTGATCGTCATCGCACTCGCCGCGCTTGGCTACGCCGGCGGTGGCGCCAACTTGGACGCAATGTTTAAATCGCCCGAGCTCGCGCATGTAGGTACAGAAGTTGTCGAGGGCGCTCAGACCCAGACGGGCGTCGCACCCCAGCGCGGTATCGTTGCGGCGGCCTCCACCATCGCCGATGCGCAAAAGGACGAGGACGAACAAGGCGACGACGTCGATGCGAATCAGACGAGCGAAACGGCAACAACTCCATCGGCGGGATAAGTTGCGAGTGGGGCAGCTAATTTGGGACGGGCTGCTACGACGCCAGCGTGGCGATGACGGCTTCGTCGCCGGCGTATATGAGGGTGTTGCCGTCGGGGATGATGGTTTGGCCGTCGCGCTTGAGCATCACCACAATAAACGGATGCTTGCCCTGCGGCACATCGCGAAGACGCTGGCCGGCCAGGCGACCGTGGGGGGTCACGGTGACCTCGCGCAGCGTAACCTCGGCACGCTCTTCAAACGTCGGCGCGGCCATCACCAGCAGGTCACCTTCCTCGATGACGGTATCGCCGTTGGGCAGCACCGGGTGCGCCCCGTCGCGCAGCACCAGGACCACGAGCATGTCTGTGGCGCTGCCAATGTCCGCGAGCGAGCGTCCGGCAAACGGATGTCCAGCGCCCACCTTGAGCTTTACAAACGACATGCCGTCCTCGTCGCGGTAGTCGTTAAAGGTGCGGCGCACGTCGCCGGTCGTATCGATCATATCGAGCTTCTTCGCCACTACTGGCAGCAGCGAGCCCTGCACCACAATGCTCGACACGGCAATCACAAATACCAGGTCAAACAGGTCGTGTCCGCCGGGAACGCCGGCCACCACGGCAAGGAGACTAAAGACGACCGAGGCTGCTCCGCGCAGGCCCGCCCAGCTTACGAGCGCGACCTGGCGGGGGTTCGTCTTAAAGGGCGCCAGGAGCACGCCGACGGCGATGGGACGGCTCACGAAGAGCATAAACGCCATGAGCGCCAGGCCCGGCAGCAGCATTTGCGGCAGGCGGGCGGGCGTCACGAGCAGGCCGAGCAAGAAGAAGATTGTCATCTCGGCCATCTCGGTGAGGGTGTCAAAGAAGTGCGCCATCTCGACCTTGCCGGTGATGTCGCTGGCGCCCAGTACAATGCCTGCCAGGTACACGGCCAAAAAGCCGTTGCCGCCCAGGTGGCTCGGCAGCGCGTAGGCGACGATGGCCACGGCGAACAAGAAGATGGTCTGCGCGTCCTTGGCCGTTGCGTGCGCGCGTTCAATCAGGCGGCCCGCCGCCCAGCCGATGACAAGGCCCAGGCCCACGCCCAGGATAATCTGCTTGGCCAGCAGTGCGGGAATGTTGATGTCGCCGCCGGCCGCGAGTGTAGCGAGCACAGCGGTGAGCATGTAGGCGACGGGGTCGTTGGAGCCCGATTCGACCTCGAGCAGCGAGTCGGTGCCACCTCTCAGCGACAGGCTGTGCTCACGCAGTACGCTAAAGACGCTCGCCGCGTCGGTGGATGCCACGACCGATCCCAGCAGCAGGC
>USHT01000241.1 GCA_900554455.1 uncultured Collinsella sp. | reverse complement strand
CATGCAGCGCCGCGGCAATTGACGAGTAGCTGTACGAATCGCGCTCCGGATACGGGCAGGTGCCCATGCGCACGCCCACCGTCTGGGGATACACGAGCTCAAACGCATCGGGCTCGGGGTCGGCAGGACCGGGAACGGCGGCGCGGGCATCTGCACCGGCACCCTCCGGCTCCGCATCGCCGCGGACAAGCCTGCCCTCGGCATCCAGCGAAGCGTTGGCCTCAAACGCCTGCTCGCCAAAGGTAAAGTCCGCGAGCGAAATGAGCTCGTAGTCGCCCGGCTGGGAGTTGTCGAACACCAGGCGGTCGGCATCGAGCTGCGGCATGTCCAGAGCGTCGGTCGGCAAAATACGGCGCAGCACGTCGTAGGTCAGATCGGTCTCGACGTCGAAGGTCGGCGCACACAGCTTGCCGCGGCTCACGCCGGCATCCATCGCCAAGATCACCAGCTCGCGCGCTCGCGTCATGGCGACATAGAGCAGACGAGCCCGCTCCTCAAGCGAAAGCTGCAGGTCGTCGTTACGCAGGCGGGCAAATGCCTCGGCGGGAGAGCCCGTCGCACAGACGTCCTCCATGAGCTCCGGCGGCAGCCACAGCGACGTGCCCTTGCCCTTAAACGCATGCTCAAACTGCTTTTTGACGTCGTCGCCCTTCACAAAGGTACCGTCGGCGAGCTTAACGCCGTCGAAGCGTGCCGGCAGTGCCACGACCTGCGCTCCGCCATCGGCGCGACCCATCTGTGCCGCACCCGAGGACTTAAGCACGCCAAAGCACTCGGCGACCGCCACGACCGGATATTCCAGACCCTTGGAGGCGTGAACCGTCATGATGCGCACCGCGCCGTCACCCTCCTCGTTGAGGGCGCCCGGGGCCTCCTTGCCCGCCAAGAAGCGGTCGAAGGCCAGCGCGATGGAACGCGGCGAGTTGCCGAACTCGGCCTCCGCCTCGGCCACGGCATCGAGCGCCTTGAGCACGTTGGCGGCAATGGCCTTGCCCTCGGGACCACGCTGTGCCAGACGCACAAACCAGCCGGAGGCGTTGACCACGTTGCGCGCGATGGCGGCGAACGAATCGCGGCCCACGCGACGAAGCGCATACCGCAGCACCTCGCGGACGCGCGTCACGAGCGGCAAGTCTCGCAAACCCGGCACGTCGAAATCACTCATGATGCCCGCGTCGATATTCCGGCGCGAGGTCTCCCCCGTCTCGCTATCGAGCTTGGTCGCCAGCGCCAGGAACTCCTGGGCGCCGAGCGCAAACATCGGCGAGGCGAGCAGCGGCATAAGGCCCTGCGCCGTATCGGCCGGATTGGCGAGCGCACAAACCAGGGCGCGCACCGTCTGCACCTCGGCTGCTTGGGCAAAGACCGAGCCGCCCGCGATGACGCAGTCGAGCCCCTGGTCACGGAAAGCCTGTGCGTAGACGTCTGCGTTGGTCATGCGGCCCAGCAGCAGCACCATGCCGCCCTGGGGCTGGCCGGCATCGGCAAGCGCGCGGAATCGCTCGGCGATCGCACGGGCCTTGGCCTGTGTGCGCTCCTGCATACTGCCGCCGGCAACAAAGAGCGCCTGGCGACGCGAGGCGTCTGCCACCAGCGTGTCCTTGCGGCCGTCGCTCGCCTCAAGATCCAAAAAGCCCTGCATCAGGCCGCCGTCATCGCCGTCGAAGACGCGTGCCACGTAACGCAGCACCTCGTCATGGCTGCGGAAGTTGCGCACGAGCTTGACGAGTTCGCCGGCAGGGGCGTCGGCCACGGCAGTCGCCTCGGGCGCGGCAGACGAGCCCACCTTGCGCTCCTGACGACGGAACACCTCGACCTCGGCGCCACGGAAGCGATAGATGGACTGCTGCGCATCGCCCACGGTGCACAGCGCGCGCTCCCCCGCACCCGTCAGGTAGCGTATCAGATCGACCTGCATCTGGTCGGTATCCTGAAACTCATCGATCATGACCATCTTAAAGCGGCCCTCGTACGCAGCACGGATGGCAGGGTAATCGCGCAGGGCCTCGTAGGCCATACGCAGCAAGTCGTTATTATCGAGGGCGGACCGGGCAGCCTTCAGCGCGCGATACTCGGCCTCCACGGAACGGGCCAGGCCCACCAGCGCATCGAGCGCCGGGCCACCGCAGGCAAGCACGATATTGATAAACGCATCGGCGGCCTCGGCCTTGAGCAGCTCGACCTGCTCCTTAGGGAATGCCTTGCTCGCGCGCGGCATGGTGCACGACATCATGAGTCGCGCCGCATCGGCCATGGTCTTGCCGCTCGCCTCGAACGCGTCGATGGCATCGAGCGCCGCCTGCGCCTTCTCGGTCGAGGCCTTGCTCGCACCCAGCGCCGCGCGATAGGCATCGGCGAGTGCCGAGGTATCGGCCTGGCCGCGCGCCACGCGCACGTCGTCCATACCGCCCGGCAACTGGCTCGACAGCTCCAGCAGGTCGCGCACCAGACCCTTGATGGTCGTGCCGGCGCCAAAGGAGCCGCCCTCGCCCGCCATGGGATACCAAGCGTAGAGGGCCTTGAGCGATGCCGCGAGCTCGGGGGCGGCATCGGGTACCGTCGCGCGACCCAGCACATGCTCAACAGCCTGATCCATGAGCTCGTCGGTATCGGTGAGCACCGTGAACTCAGGGTCGATGCCCAGCTCCAGCGCGTGCGCGCGCAGGATACGCGAGCACATGCCGTGAATGGTCGAGATCCACGCATCGTCGACGGTCAGGGCCTCCTC
>USHT01000240.1 GCA_900554455.1 uncultured Collinsella sp. | reverse complement strand
CTGTAGAGCAGCAAACTTAACCCCCGCCCTCAGCCCCGGAAGCCCTCCCGGATGGCCCCAAAAAATTTTTCAAAAAAGTTGTTGCGCGCCGGACAGACTTCTGTGTATACTAATCCCCGCAGCGCACGCGAGCGGAAACAAACGCGAACGTCTGCCTGGGGAGTT
Source organism: uncultured Collinsella sp. (assembly GCA_900554455.1). GTDB lineage: Bacteria > Actinomycetota > Coriobacteriia > Coriobacteriales > Coriobacteriaceae > Collinsella. Next base: position 2,563 of record USHT01000240.1, on the reverse strand, counting down.
AGCTCAGTTTGGTTAGAGCGCCGGCCTGTCACGTCGGAGGTCGCGGGTTCGAGCCCCGTACTTCCCGCCAACGCAATTAAAGCCACGTCTTCGGACGTGGCTTTTTGCGTTTGATGCACTTTGTTTCGATAGAACGATCGCCCTAGTGCATCTTCGCCCAGAATCCCCGCGCCTTCGGGAACGCGAGTAAAATCTAATAAGTATATCTGTCTGAACAACAGCTTTGTTGCGCAACACCTGTTCTACGAGACAGGGGGGTTAGGTTATACTAAATTGCACTGTGCGCCGCATCTGATGCATTTCGCTCCAAGCGCGGCACTCAGTGGATATCCGATTTACCATTTGGATGTCCTGGCGGTCATTTAGCGTCTCGACACAAGCTCGGCCCCGGAGCTCGTTCGAGCTGTTCGTATTCCTTGAAAGGGGAAAAATGGACATATCGAGGAAGACTGATTACGCCCTTCGTATGCTGGCGATGCTTGCCGAGGATCCGGAGCGTTTGCTTTCTGTTCGCACCGCTGCCGAAGAGGTCAATGTTCCGTATTCGTTTGCCCGCTCGATTCAGCACGGTTTGGTCCAGGCCGGTATTGTGGAGAGCCTGCGTGGCGTCCACGGTGGCATGCGTCTCAAGGTCAGTCCGGACGACGTCACTATCCGCCAGGTCGTCGAGGCCGTTCAGGGTCCTATGGTTATGAACGATTGCACCGCGCCCGATGGTGACTGTGCGCGCATGGGCGCGTGCTGCTATCATCCCCTGTGGGCCGGAGCCCAGGCGTTGATGCGCGACTACCTCGATTCCGTTTCGCTCGGCGACATCGTCGCTCACCGCCAGTTCCCAGCCGTCGATCCCAAGTTCGCCGACCGCGAAGCGTTTCCCGAGTACGCCACCTGCGAGTGCGCTTACCGGGAGGAATAACGCCGCATAAGGAGCATAGCCATGATTCAGGACCCCTTTCGTTCGATGATTCGTTCGGAAGGGGTCCTGCGTTATCGTGACCTTCCGTGGCGCCGCACACGCGATCCGTACATCATTTGGCTTTCTGAGGTCATGCTGCAGCAAACGCAGGTGCCGCGTGTGGAGGCGCGCATGCCGGTGTGGCTCGATCGTTTTCCGACTGTGCAGGCGCTTGCCCAGGCCGCGCCTTCCGATGTTTTGGACGCTTGGCAGGGCATGGGCTACAACCGACGCGCTCTGGCGCTTCATGGGGCCGCTCAGCGCGTTGTAGAGGACTGGGACGGGGAGTTTCCGCGTGAGACGCGTGACTTGGTCGCTCTGCCTGGTATTGGACCGGCAACGGCGCAAGGTATCCGGTCGTTTGCGTTTGATCTTCCGGGCGTGTATCTGGAGACCAATGTGCGCACAGTCTTTCTGCATCACTTCTTTCCCGATGTACCGGCTGTTCCCGATCGCGAGCTGGTGCCGCTGATCCAAGCCGCCTGTCCGGCGGCTCCCGGTGCAGCGACCGACGAGATCGCTCCCTTTGCCGTGCCGCTCGATGATGCCGACACGCCGCGCGCGTGGTATTACGCGTTGCTAGATTACGGCGCATATCTTAAAAAGACGTTGCCCAATCCGTCCAGGCGCTCGGCGGGCTATAGCCGTCAATCAAAGTTTGAGGGCTCGCGTCGCCAAAAGCGCGCGCATATCGTGCGTATGTTGCTGGCAGCGCGCGATGGCCAGCCGGCGGGGATTACGCTTGCTGATGCCGTGGTGGGCGTTAACGAGATGGAAGCGGCGGCTGGGCGTGGGCCGGTCGAGCGCGACTTGATCGCGGGCATTCTAGCCGACCTGGAGCGTGAGGGCTTTTGCCGAGCCGAGGGCGATCGCTGGCTGAGCATCTAGCCTGTGCAAATCTGAAGAACAGGATTGTAAGGTTTAGATTTCCGGCATGAGGGCATCCTAAAGACGAGGCCGCTCGAAGCCTACGGGCGGTATGCGTTGAAGGGAAGTACACCTATGGATTTTGAGAATTCCCAAACCAAGAAGAACCTCGAGACCGCTTTTGCCGGTGAGTCCCAGGCACACACCAAGTATCGCTACTATGCCTCCAAGGCCAAGAAGGACGGCTACGTTCAGATCTCGAACATCTTTGCCGAGACGGCTGGCAACGAGTCCGAGCACGCCAAACTGTGGTTTAAGTATCTGCACGACGGCGCCGTCCCCGATACCCTGGACAATCTGCGTGATGCCGCTGCGGGCGAGAACTACGAGTGGACCACGATGTACGACGAGTTCGCCAAGACCGCCGAGGAGGAGGGTTTTGCCGAGATCGCCGCAAAGTTCCGTGGCGTCGGTGCTGTCGAGCAGGCTCACGAGGAGCGCTACAACAAGCTTGTCGAGCGCATTGAGTCGGGCGAGGTGTTTGAGCGCGAGGGCGTAAAGGTGTGGAAGTGCCTGAACTGCGGGCACCTGCACGTTGGTGCTGAGGCGCCTGAGGTGTGCCCGGTGTGTAACCACCCGAAGGCGTACTTTGAGGAGCAGGTGGTGAACTACTAGCGCTTGGCGCTGGCTGCTGCGGAGCGCAGGGCGGGAAATGCCTTTCCCTCTCGCTCACGGCTGCGC
>USHT01000239.1 GCA_900554455.1 uncultured Collinsella sp. | reverse complement strand
TCAGCGCGTCATCGACTGGATGGCCGACAAGTTCCAGCAGGAGAACGGCGTCGATCTGCGTCAGGACCCCATGGCCCTGCAGCGTCTGAAGGAGGCCGCCGAGAACGCCAAGAAGGAGCTCTCCGCTGCCCAGCAGACCACCATCAACCTGCCGTTCATTACCATGAACCAGTCCGGCCCGCTGCACCTCAACTACACGCTGACCCGCGCCGAGTTCGAGAAGATCACCCGCGACCTGCTCGAGCGCTGCAAGCAGCCTGTCACCAACGCCCTGCGCGACGCCAAGCTTAAGCTCTCCGATCTGACCGAGGTCATCCTCGTCGGCGGCTCCACCCGTATGCCCGCCGTCCAGGAGCTCGTCAAGACCATGACCGGCAAGCAGCCCAACATGTCCGTGAACCCCGACGAGGTCGTTGCCGACGGTGCTGCCGTCCAGGGCGGCGTGCTCACCGGCGACGTCGAGGGCATCCTGCTGCTCGACGTTACCCCGCTGTCGCTGGGCGTCGAGACCATGGGCGGCATCATGACCAAGATGATCGACCGCAACACCACGATCCCGACCTCCAAGACCGAGGTCTACTCCACCGCTGCCGACAACCAGACTAGCGTCGAGATCAACGTGCTCCAGGGCGAGCGCGAGCTTGCCCGCGACAACAAGTCGCTCGGTAAGTTCCAGCTGACCGGCATCCCGGCTGCCCGCCGCGGCGTGCCGCAGATCGAGGTCACCTTCGACATCGACGCCAACGGCATCGTCAAGGTCTCCGCTAAGGACAAGGGCACCGGCAAGGAGCAGCAGATCACCATTTCCGGCTCCACCGCGCTTTCCGACGACGAAGTCGATCGTATGGTCAAGGACGCCGAGGCTCATGCCGAGGAGGACAAGAAGCAGAAGGAAGAGGTCGAGGTCCGCAACCAGACCGACAGCCTGTGCTACTCCACCGAGCAGACCCTCAACGAGCTGGGCGACAAGGTTTCCGCCGACGTGAAGTCCAAGGCCGAGGCCGCTATCGCCGACGCCAAGAAGGCGCTCGAGGGTTCTGACGTCGAGGCTATCAAGGCCGCCGGCGAGTCCCTGCAGTCCGTGGCCTACGAGCTGGCCCAGGTTGTCTACGCCGACGCTCAGCAGCAGACCGACGGTGCCGCCGGTGCCCAGTCTGCCGACGATGACGTCGTCGACGCCGACTATGAGGTTGTGGACGACGAGGACAAGTAATCATGTCCGCTCGTAAAGCTCGCACGGAGGCGGCCGCCGCTGGCGCCGCCCCCGTTGACTCTGAGGAGAAGGACGTGAAGATTCCCGTAGAGGCCGCAGACGTTACCGAGGCCAATGAGGCCCCGGCCGCCGAGGCTGCCGAGAACCAGGTAGAGGATTCCAACAAGGAGGCGACGATGACCGAGGACGAGATGGTGGAAGCCGCTATCCGCGCCGGTGAGGAAGCCGCCGACAACGACTTTAAGCTCAAGTTCGAGCAGGCTCAAAAGGAGCTTGCCGACGTGCGCAATGAGCTCGATGCTGCGGCAGAGGCTCAGAAGGCCGCCGAGGACAAAGCAAAGGACGCTACCGAGCGCACCGCCCGTTTGCAGGCCGACTGGGAGAACTTCCGTCGCCGCACCGCAAACGAGCGCATCGCCGAGCGCGAGCGCGCGACCGAGAAGCTTGTCACCGCGCTGTTGCCGGTGATCGACGATATCGAGCGCGCGATCGACCATGCCCGCAGCCAAGAGCTTTCCGACGACTTTAAGCAGTTCGTCGATGGCGTTGACGCGGTACATGCCAAGCTGCTCGATGTGTTTGCGCACGAGGGCGTTGAGCCCATCGATCCCAAGGGCGAGGCGTTCGATCCGCTCGAGCACCAGGCTGTGGGTCGCGTCGAGGACGCATCGCAGTACGACGAGACCGTCAACGATGTGTACCAGAAGGGCTACCGCATGGCGGATCGCATCCTGCGTTCCGCGATGGTGACGGTGACCTACGGTGGCGAGAAGCGCCCCGCACCGGAGCCCGAAGCGGCGCCCGAGGATGCTGCGGCCGATACGGCCGAGAGCACCGAGGAGTAATTGAGAAGGGCCCCGGGGCAACACCCGGGGCCCTTTCTGGCCTAGTGCCATATGAAAGCATGGGCCGTCGTCTGCATGGGCGGCGGACGTAACAGGAGAGGAGCTACGATGGCTGCAGGCAAAACCTTCTATGACATCCTGGGCGTATCCAAGAGCGCCTCCGACAAAGAGATCAAGAGCGCGTTTCGCAAGCTCGCGCAAAAATATCACCCCGATGCCGGCGGCGACGAGGCCAAGTTCAAGGAGATTAGCGAGGCCTACGAGACGCTTTCGGACGAGAAGAAGCGCAAAGAGTACGACCAGATGCTCATGTTTGGCGGCATGCCGGGCGCGGGCGGCGCGTATGGCGGCGGCTACGGTGCCGGCGCGGGTGCCAGCGGCTGGGGCGACATCTTCGACAGCATCTTTAGCGGCAACGGCGCCTGGGGCAGCGATTGGGGCTCGGGCTTTGCCGGGGCTGCGGGCGCTGCCGGTGCCGGCGCGGGTCGCAGCCGTGCTCGCAAGGGCGGCGACCTGTCGCTGACCGTCGATGTGACGGCCGAGGACGCGTTTCGCGGCGTGACGCACAAGGTCACCTATCGCATTCCCTCGACGGGCGAGCAGCAGACCATTACGGTCTCGGTGCCTGCGGGCGCGGTCGACGGCGGCAAGCTACGCTACAAGCGTCGCGGCGAG
>USHT01000238.1 GCA_900554455.1 uncultured Collinsella sp. | reverse complement strand
TGGTCATAAGCCGCGCGGTCTCGGCGGCGGCAGACTCCATGACCGCGCGCGTATAAAGCAGGCACACCGGTTGCAGTGCGAGAAGGATGAGCGTCAGAAACGTCGGCAGCAAAAAAGCGACCTCGACCGTAGACTGCGCCCAGTCCTCGCGCGCGATATCAATACAACGCGATGTCCTTAGCGCCCGCAGCGGCGTCGATAACCGACGTCGAGGCAACGCCATGGGATGCCGCCCGCTCAACCAGCGCCGCCAAGTGTCCATCGGTGCCAGCACGCCAAAGTCCCACAATCGCCAGCACGATCGATAACAGCGCCACCGTGACGATGGCGTATTCGACCGTCGCTTGGGCAGATTCCTCACGCAGAACGCCATGCATTTCACGATCCCTCCTTTGAGCTTATTGTTTGCGGGACCAGACGCACGGCGCGCAGACGACACGAAGCATCGCCAGCATCCGCGGCAACCGTCACCATATCGACCCAGCCGCGCCCATCGCGCACGATGGCGCCCCATACGTTGCCCTTAATATCGAGATAGCCGCTCAGGGCGAGCTGGGCCGTGGGCACCTCGCGGTAGGCGCGCAGCAGGTCTGCCGCCACCTCGGTCATCGGCCGGTCCTCGGACCATGCGAGTCGAACTGCGATCGCGTTGTCTGCAGACGGCTCCGTCGCGCTGGCGGCCCGCTCGTCGAGTGCCTGTAAAAAGGTCTGAGCCGTGACGGCGGCATTCCGACCGCCCATATCTCGCGCGCCTTCCGCTTGTGACACCGCCGCCAAGCCCGATCCCAAATCGGCAGTAGCGCCTGGACGCTGCTGTCGCGCAACACTCAGCCCCCAAAGCGTCACCGCTATTGCCACGAGCAAACAGACGAGCACCAGCGGCGAACCAACAGGCCGCCTGCCTCCTACAGGCTGTTGATGCCGTCTTTGATCGCGTTCCATAGTTCTTCGACTTTGCTCTTAAACGCGACGATGGCGATAATCGCGATCACTACGAGCACGCCGACCAAGATGGCGTATTCGGTAGTGCCCTGCGCGCTCTCCTCCCGCAACAGCGCCTTGGCACGCTGGCGAGCGCGGATTGCCCGGCAAAAAGCCCAGCTCCAAGCCTTGCCCGCAATGTCGGTCATCGTGTTCATGTATTCCTCCCTACATCATCCCGCCTGCTCCCAACAGCGGGCCCAATATGGACAGAAGCAACGCCGGCAAGATGAGTGTGCCGGTGGGAATCAGCAGCTTGACGGGCGCACGCTCGATCTCGCGCTCGACCGCGGCGCGATGAGCCGCACGGATCTCGCGACTTTGAGCAGCCAGCGTCTCGGCCAGCGGAGCGCCCAGGGCAAGCGCCTGCCCCACCGTGATGGCAAAGGTCTCGAGCGCTCGCACGTCCAGGTCGCGCGCGGCGGCCAACAACTCGTCCTCACGCGTGCCCACGCCCACCTGCCACGCCATGCAGGCTTGCTCAAGACGGACGGCCAGCACCGACCGACGATTGGCACAGAAAATCTCGAGCGCCGCGTCAAACGAAAGGCCGGCAGAAAGCCCCAGGCGCACCACGTCGATCATCTCGGACACCTCACCGAGCGATACCCGCGCCGGGCCGCCCGCCCCAATCGCGCCCTTCATTCGCGCGGTCAGGGCATCAATCACCGAGCAGCCCGCAGCAATGACCAGTACCACCTCGCGCTTGCACGTCTCTGCAATCTTGCGGGCATCGGCACGCTCCAAACCTGTCGCGGCAAATACGCTCAGGGCACACAGACAAGCCGCGACCCCGACCAGGGCGCTCATAACTCCACCCGCATAATGCGCCGGATAACTACCAGGGCAACGACGTTGAGCGCAAGCCCCAGCACCACGGCGCCCGCACCAGCCGGCGTCGCAAGACCGCGGCGAAAGTCTGCCGAAAGCAAGGCCAGCACTGCGCACATGCCCGCCGGCATCGCCGCGACCATGTGTGCCGACATACGCGCCTGTGACGTCTTAACGTCCAGACGGCGTTTGAGCTCAATGCGCTCACCCACCATGCTCGACGCCTCGGACAGTAAGTCGGCAAGCGAAGCGCCGGTGCGCTGAGACACCTTAAGCGCCAAGGTCACAAGCGAAAGACCGGGGGCGTCGATGCGCGCGAGCAAGTCATCGAGCGCGTCGGTCGCCGAGATGCCGCAATCGATCGCCGCCGCCACCCGCAAAAACTCGGTATGCACCGGCTCTTGCGCATGGGCGCCCACAAAGCGCATGCCCTGTGCCAGCGAATGCCCCGAGGCAAGCGACATGGATAACGCTGTAAATGCCTCGGGCATGGCCTCTTCTACATCATGCTGTTCGCGTCGGCGATCGAAGGTGTCACGCGCGGCACCCACGCCAAACGGCGCCACCAGCCCCAAGACAAAGCCGATGGGCGACAACGACGCAACGGCCAGCAAAACGCTGCAGATACCGCTCGACAGCAGCAGAAATGCCAGACGGGCCGCGTTATCCTCAATAGCAAGCCCAAGGCGACCTGCGGGGATCAGCGACGCCCACGAGCGGGCAATCTTTGTCAGCAGGTCGTTTTCCGTCAGCTCACGGGGCAGCTTCTCCGCCATCGATTCGAGCGTCTGGCGCACCAGCTCCGCCGGCGGCATCCGCGGCACACGAGGCTCTGCCCCACACGCCGTCGCGACGGAAAGCCCCGCCAAACCCCCTACGACGAGGGGCATAGCGATCTCCATTCGTCCACCTCCTCTTGCGTGAGCGTTCCCGACCGC
>USHT01000237.1 GCA_900554455.1 uncultured Collinsella sp. | reverse complement strand
CCCCGCTGGAGTGCTCGGAGGGCGTCAGGCCGACCCACGCCGCGAACGAGCGGGCATTCCCGAACCTCGAGAACTCGCCGGCCTCGAACACGAGGTCGGCGGCGGACGCGGTGTCTACGCCCTTGAGGCAGCGGAGGGAGTCGACCCTCTTCCTCCACCTGGGCTTGCGGGCCTCGGCCTCGACGAGCCCCTCGAGCCTCGCCTTCTCCTCCGCCGCCCGCCTGACCGCGTCGACGTAGTAGGCGAGCACGTCGTTGTCGGCCCTCTCCGCGAACCCTATCGACTCGATCCAGGACCAGTGCGCCCGGGTCCAGTTGCCCTTCCTGCGGCCGGTGGGCGTCCTCTCGTCGAAGACGAGCCCGTGCCTGAGCAGGAACTTGGAGAGCCGCTGCTTCGAGCGCGAGAGGTCGTCCCTCGCGTCCTCGAGCGCCCTGGTCAGGTCGCGGGCGGCCTCGCACTCGTCGTCGGGGACCCACACCTCGACCACGTTGCCGACCGACAGCATGCGGGCGAGGAACTCGGCGTCGTTGCGGTCGTTCTTCCTGCGCCTGTCCGCGCTGGGCTTGATCATCTTCGAGACGGCGCCGACCACGCAGTCGACCCCGAGGCCGGAGAGCCTCTTCTGCAGGTCGAAGCCCGTGACCCCGGACTCGTACACGCACCTGGCCCTGGGGTCCACGGAACGGACCCACTCCGCGACGGCGCCGGCGTCGTAGCCGAAGGTCGCGGCACGTACCTCCCCGGTCATGACGTCGAGGGAGACGGCCTTTATCGAGCGGGCGTGGACGTCGAGGCCGACGAAGGTGGTAGTATCGAGCATGGGAGCCCCTTCCATGAATGCGGCGTGGCCGCCGCGGTTGGATTAGACACTCACCATTGTCGGCCTAATCCGCGGTCTTTCATGCAGCAGGGGCTCTCAATGTTTTTATGTCCTGCTCATATCGTCTGTGCCGGTACCTGGGGACACTCCTTATGTCAAGAGATTGGTGCAAGAGGGATAGATTGCCTTGCGTCGATCTAAATAAGTTGCGGTGAGATAGTTCTTGAATTGGCCTTTTTGATGGCTAAACAGGAACTATCTCACCGCAACTGCGTTGAGCGCTTTTTGGCGGCTGGTTTACTTACTTGCGAACAACCAGATCAGGATGATCACCAGGATTGCGGCGACGATGCAGACGATGGCGCCGGTGAATTTGATGCGTGAGTCGCGGGTACGCTCGCGCACCGCGTCCTCGGTGGCCTCGAGCTGGGCGACTTCTCGCTCGGTCTCGGCGTGTTCGGCTTTGTCTCGGGCCAAGGATCCTGCAAGCGACTCAGTAATCTCTGGGTGGTCGTGTACTTCGGTCGCCTGTTCGATAATCGACTGCGCATGCGCGGCATCTGCTTGGGCGTTGGCTATGCTCTGCTTTTGGTCGCGGCGTGCCTTGTCCTCGGCGGCGATCTTCTCGCGCAGTTCGCGCTGGCGCGTCGTGGCGGCAGTGGTTTTTGCGGTCTGCAGCTCGTCGCGCGCGGCATCGGCCTCTGCCGTCACGGCCTGATGGGCTCGCTTGGCGTCGGCAATGGGGGCTTGAGCCTGCTCGACGGCCTGCTCGGCTGCGGCAAGCGAGTGCTCAAGGTCGGCGGTGATGCGCGGGACATCTTCTTCGGCTTTACGCAGGGCATCTGCCGTGTCGGAGATCTGCATCGAGAGCTCGCTGGTGCGCACCGTATAGTTGGCGGGATTTGCCGAGGGATTGCGTTGCAGCTCGGCATACTCATGACGCAGCGTCTCGAGCTGGGCGCGCGTGGCGTCGACGGTTTGTTGTGCGGCCGCAATGCCGGCGTCTCGCTCGGCCTTCACCTTGTCGCGGATGCGCTTGGAATCCTCAAGACGTCGAACGAGGCGGTTGCCGGTCTCGCGCGAGCTCGCCTCGCGGGCCTCCACGGCATCGAGCGCGGCCTTCAGGCGGAGCTCAGTCGCGTCATCCTCTGTCTTCATTTGTTCGAACTGCCCCTTGAGCTCTGTCGCTTTGGCGGCGTGGGCATCACGGTCAATCTCGGCTGCCGCAGCGGTCTTTTGCGCTGTGGCGATCGCCTGGCGCTGGTCGGCGACGATCTGGTCGTAGCGGCCTGCGATATCCTGGCGCGTCTCGAGTTCCTCGGCCTGATCGGCAATGCGCTGCTCAAGTTCGGCCAGGTGGGCGCGGGCATCGGCAAGTGCCTTTTTCGCGGCATTCATCTCGCGCATGGCCGAGGCACCCTGGGCGATAAAGGCGCCCACGGCGTTCGCTGTGTTCGAGACAGCGGTCCCCAGATCGCGGCTCGCGGCGGGGGAGTGCGGGGCGGTCGGGCGAGCGGTGTCGGCGGCGTCCGCATCGGCAGCCTGCGGCACGGAGATGTTGCCGGTGCCGCCCTCGACCACAGAAAAGCCTGCTGCGTGCGGATCGACCGCATCGGCGCCAATCGTGGGGTGCTCGAGCTGCAGAAACGAGGGCATGGTGCTGCCCTGGTCGGCAACCGGAGTCTCGCCGGGCACAAAGGTCGAGGCCGCCTCGGCGGCCTCCTCTTCCTCGGCATCAATATCGGCATCGGCGACGGCGTCTTTCATCGCTTTGACAGCATCCATCATGGAGTCCATGACGGCATCGAGCTCTTCTTCCGAAGACACCTCGATGGGGCCCGCTGCTTGCGGGGCGTCGTCCTGTACAGGGGCGTCGTCCTTAGCGGGCGCATCGTCGTTTTGCTCATCGGCGTTTTCTGTTTCGGGGGTT
>USHT01000236.1 GCA_900554455.1 uncultured Collinsella sp. | reverse complement strand
TTTCGCGAGCTGCGTCCCGTCGCTCCCGGCATGGAGGCCGACGATCCGCAGATTAAGCAAGCCCGTGGCTACGATCACTGTCTGTGCATCGATGGCTATCAGTACGGCCGTAATCTGCGCCGCGCGATGCATGTTGAGGAGATGTGGACCGGCCGCGAGCTGGATTACTACACCACCGCACCGGGCGTTCAGCTCTACACCGGTAACTGGCTGGGCGACGAGCACGCCAAGGACGATGCCAACTATGGTTGGGGCGCCGGCTTTGCCCTCGAAGCAGAGATGTACCCCGACACGCCGCACCAGCCGCTGTTCCCGCAGGGCATTGTGGGCCCGGGTCACCCCTACAGCAATGTGATCGAATACCACTTTATGAGGCACTAAGCCCACAACGCAACATATCGCACAGCAGCGCCCGCCGGCACCACCGCCGACGGGCTTTTTCTATCCAGTCGAACGCCCGCTCGTTCGCGGCGTGGGTCGGCCTGACGCCCTCCGAGCACTCCAGCGGGGAGAGCGACCGCAGGGGCGCGATCACCAAGGCCGGTAACAAGCACCTGAGGAAGGCTCTGGTCGAGGCCGCGTGGCACTACCTGACGTGCTCGGGGCGGCCGAAGGACCTCGCCAAGGGCCAGGCCCCGGACCGGGTCGCCCGCAGGCATGCTGCCAAGGGCGTGCGGAGGCTGGTCGAGAGGCGCGAGGCCCTGCTCGCGCGCGGGGTCCACGGCAGAACGTCGCCACGGCGCGCGAGCTCGCCTGCTGGGTATGGGCGGTCGGCCTCATGGCCGAGGAGGCGTAGGGGGCCGGTCCCCCGCACATAAGCCGATCACCCCGGAAGCGGTTCGATCCGAAGCCGTTGAGGCGAACCTCAGGTCCCTTTTCTGCGAGCGCCCAGGGCGCCACACGCGTGCGCAGACTGTCGGTTCGACGAAGAAGCCTCAGCCGTAGCAACGGATTGCCCGGCGAGAGATCGCCGCGGGCGGATATTAAACTGCAAAGACGAGCGTCGGGAAGACACGCCGAGGTCGCCGCGGACGGGCTGATATAGGGAGAGGGCCTGACCCCATATCGTTGGGGCCAGGCCCGATTTTGCCTCTTGACAATGTCCTGCTCATATTAAAAGGAACGTCCCCAAGTGCCAAGGGTGTCCCCAACGACTAGTTGAATGGGGTCGGGATTGGAGCTGGGGAGGGAGCGGATTTCTAGCTCTATGCCGAGTTCTTGCAGCTCTTTGAAGGCGGCGACGTCTGCCTCGTCTACGGCAACGGCGGGCGTTGCGGGACGCTTGCCCTCCCCTGCCTGCATATGGCCAATGCTGATCTTGGTGATCGGCACACCACCCTTAACCAGCGCGAGTGCATCGGCAGGTGAGGCCACCATGACCAGAATCCATTGACGCGGCGTTGCGGTATGAATGATGTCGGTAGTCCTTTGCACCGAGAAAAACCGCGTCCAAACGCCTTCTGGCGCCGCCACCCTCATGGGTGCCCATTGGCGCGAATCCGCCGCGATCTCATCGTTAACGATTAGGACTAGGTTGGAACCCACGGCTTCGTTCCACAGCTCAACGTCTTGCCCGTAAATGAAACGGTCGTCGATGCGTGCGAGAAGAATCTTGGGTTGAGTCATCGCTGCCCCATTCTGTTTGAGACCCGTAAGAGCAAGACATCGCGTCTCCAATATTAGTGCATTTAAAGTGAGAAAAGCCGTCAGAACACTTGCGCGGATGTGCGATGTCCCGTATCATAGACAGCCGTTGACGCCTCAGTTGCGTCACCACATGGCCGCCAGCGTAGCTCAGTTGGTAGAGCACCGCTCTCGTAAAGCGGGGGTCACCGGTTCGAGCCCGGTCGCTGGCTCCATTGCACAAGATAGCCGCCTTCGGGCGGCTTTTTTTGTTGCCGATTCGCCCACTCGGTGGACTTCGGGTTTAATGCTTAGGGGGCGGGGATTTACCAAAGTGAAATTTTAATGAAAAGAAACCCAGCTGCAACAATTGCCATGGTGAGGGCTCGAATTGGCCATATAGATTTAAAATAGCCACGATACCTTCTCTTTTGCTGGAACGATATATCTATACAAGGTTGTGAGCGGAAAACAAAAATACGTCGATTGCTATCCGACAAACGGGTCTGGAATTGCATTCTCCGGCATTTCGGGGAGATTGATACACATGTACGAAAGGGAACCTATGTGGTGCGTTGGGTTGGAGCTGCTGCAGGCCCGATATGGATTGCGGTCTTGCGCCCCGATGTCCAAATAGATTTCTCTCTCTAGACGGGAAGTTGCTCATGGACGCCATATATGACGGAGATGACTGGGTCGATCATTATACTTGGCGCCTGGTCGGCTCGAACGACAATGGGGATGTGGTGTTTGATGGACTATGTCCAAAGCATCTCCATCCTTTTGTCTCGTCGTTAATTGAGAGTTCCGCTCGTGTTGCCCCCTACAGCTCGGCATCGCTTCATGATACGGACGTTTTGAAGACCATAAGGGAGTCAATTGACGAGGGCACGATGAGCAGTTCGTTGTTCTCTCGGCTTGTGGGGCTGGATGAGATTCAATCGAAACGACTGCTTGCGGGCGAAAAGGTGGAACTCACTTATCGGTCGATGATTTCAATCCTGCGGCTAGCCGATGTTCTTCGCAAATAAATGAGGCTTCCATGGCCATGTGGCAGCTTGTCTCACCGATGGGTGGGAGCCGAGTACTTTTCGGACGATTTGCTTGGCCTCGGCGTAGTCTTGGACGGGATCTGCCGGATC
>USHT01000235.1 GCA_900554455.1 uncultured Collinsella sp. | reverse complement strand
TGTCTCCAAAATCTTCCCTCCTGTCCTCGCTTTTTGACTTTTTACCTTATTATCATACCACACTTTGCGGAGAACGCAACAATTTTTTCAAAATATTTTTTTGGTTTCATGAATTTTTGTTTGACATCCTGCTGCTGTGTGTTATGATAGGGATAGCACCAAGAGAAAACCTTATTTTGTATGTTTGGAACAAAGAAAATATGCGGAGGTACGTTATGGATTTCGAAGCCATCAGAAGAGCTGCCGAGGGCTATAAGCCCGCCATGGTCAAGTTCCTGCGTGACATGATCGCCATCCCGTCCGAGTCCTGCGAGGAGGAGGGCGTCGTCAAGCGCATCGCCCAGGAGCTGAAGGCTCTGGGCTACGACAAGGTGGAGTTCGACAAGCTGGGCAACGTCATCGGCTGGATGGGCACGGGCGACAAGATCATCGCGCTCGACTCCCACATCGACACCGTCGGCATCGGCAACATCGAGAACTGGGAAGCCGACCCCTATCAGGGCTATGAGACGGACGACATCATCTACGGCCGCGGCGGCTCCGACCAGGAGGGCGGCATGGCCTCCGCCACCTACGGCGCGAAGATCATGAAGGACCTCGGCCTCATCCCCGAGGGCTACAAGATCATGGTCGTCGGCTCCGTGCAGGAGGAGGACTGCGACGGTATGTGCTGGCAGTCCATCGTCAACGAATACTTCAAGGGTCCCGAGGACGCGCGCGACCAGATCGAGTTCGTCATCTCCACCGAGCCCACCGACGGCGGCATCTACCGCGGTCACCGCGGCCGCATGGAGATCCGCGTCGACGTTCACGGTACCTCCTGCCACGGCTCCGCTCCCGACCGCGGCGACAACGCCATCTACAAGATGGCCGACATCATCGCCGACGTCCGCGCCCTCAACAACAACGGCTGCGACGAGTCGACCGACATCAAGGGTCTCGTCAAGATGCTCGACCCCAAGTACAATCCCGAGCACTTCGAGGATGCCCGCTTCCTGGGCCGCGGCACCTGCACCACCAGCCAGATCTTCTACACCTCTCCCTCCCGCTGCGCTGTTGCGGACTCCTGCTCCATCTCCATCGACCGCCGCATGACCGCGGGCGAGACCTACCAGTCCTGCCTGAAGGAGATCGAGGATCTGCCCGCCTGCAAGAAGTACGCCAAGGATGTCAAGGTGTCCATGTATATGTATGACCGTCCGTCCTGGACCGGCCACGTCTATGAGACCGAGGCCTTCTTCCCCACCTGGATCAACAAGGAGACCGCGCCCCACGTTCAGGCGCTCGTCGACGCGCACCACGCCCTGTGGGGCACCGAGCGCATCGGCGCGGACGAGAAGGCCATGTCCACCCGCACCGGCCGTCCTCTGACCGACAAGTGGACCTTCTCCACCAACGGCGTTTCCATTCAGGGCCGCTACGGCATCCCCTGCGTCGGCTTCGGCCCCGGCGCCGAGTCTCAGGCCCACGCCCCCAACGAGATCACCTGGAAGCAGGACCTCGTCACCTGCGCCGCGCTCTACGCCGCCGTTCCGGGCCTCTATCACCCCGAAAACAAGGACGGCTCCGCCACCAGCTTCCGTCAGGAGCTGACCGGCAACGACATCAAGTAAGCATTTCTGTGAAATCACTTATCTTATAAGGAGAATAAAGAAAATGAGCAAGACTGTTGAGCTGGCACGCCATCTGTCCACCCTGAACATCAACAATATGTACAAGACCGATTTCTATTGGACTTGGGACAAGACCGACGACGAGATCGACGCCATCTTCACCGTGGCTGACGCCCTCCGCGACCTGCGCGAGCGCAACAAGAACACCAAGGTGTTCAACTCCGGCCTCGGCATCTCCATCTTCCGCGACAATTCCACCCGCACCCGCTTCTCCTTCGCCTCCGCCTGCAACCTCCTCGGTCTTGAGGAGCAGGTGCTCGACGAGAAGGTGAGCCAGATCGCCCACGGCGAGACCGTGCGTGAGACCGCCAACATGGTCTCCTTCATGGCTGACGTCATCGGCATCCGCGACGATATGTTCATCGGCGAGGGCCACAAGTATCAGAAGACCTTCATCGACGCGCTCGAAGAGGGCTACCGCGACGGTATCCTCGAGCAGCGCCCGACGCTCGTCAACCTCCAGTGCGACGTCGACCATCCCACCCAGTGCATGGCCGATATGCTCCATGTCATCCACTACTTCGGCGGCGTGGAGAACCTGAAGGGCAAGAAGGTCGCTATGACCTGGGCCTACTCCCCCTCCTACGGCAAGCCCCTGTCCGTGCCGCAGGGCGTCATCGGCCTGTTCACTCGCTTCGGCATGGACGTGACGCTGGCTCATCCCGAGGGCTACGATGTGATGCCCGAGGTGGAGGAGGTCGCCCGCAAGAACTGCGAGAAGTACGGCTCCAAGTTCCACAAGACCAACGACATGAAGGAAGCCTTCAAGGATGCCGACATCGTGTATCCCAAGAGCTGGGCATCCTATGCCGCCATGGAGGAGCGCACCAAGCTCTATCAGAAGGGCGACAAGGCCGGCATCGACGCGCTGGAGAAGCGCCTGCTGGCGCAGAACGCCGAGCACAAGGATTGGTGCTGCACCGAGGAGCTGATGAAGACCACCAAGGACGGCAAGGCTCTGTACCTGCACTGCTTACCAGCTGACATCAATGATGTAAGCTGCAAGGACGGCGAGGTTGAGGCATCTGTATTTGACCGTTACCGTGATCCTCTGTACAAAGAAGCAAGCTACAAGCCATACGTTATCGCAGCTAT
>USHT01000234.1 GCA_900554455.1 uncultured Collinsella sp. | reverse complement strand
CCATCCGATGTGGGAAAGCCTCGGCATGAATCTTGCCGACCACGACATGCTGCTGGGCGCCGTGGGCCAGATGTGCGGCGATATGTTCCTGACGCAGAACAATCGCCCCAAGTCTACGTCCTACCTGGATTTTGTCGCCACCAACATCCACAGCGGCCGTATTAAGGAGATGCTCGACAAGAAGGAGGCCGGCGAGGCCACCAAGATCGTCGGTTCGTTCTGCGTCTACGTGCCCGAGGAGATCGTGCTTGCCTGCGATGGCATCCCCGTGGGCCTGTGCTCGGGTGCCGACTGGGCAACGGACAAGGTCGAGGAGCACTTGCCGCGCAACACCTGTCCGCTCATCAAGAGCTTTGCCGGCTTTAAGCTGGGCGAGGTCTGCCCCTACATTGAGTCGAGTGACCTGGTGGTGGGTGAGAACACCTGCGACGGCAAGAAAAAGGCCTACGAGTTCTTTGCCACGCAAAAGAACATGTACGTCATGGATATTCCCAACGTACACGACGAGTCGACGCTCGTGACCTGGAAGGCCGAGGTCAAGAAGCTCGCCGCCAAGATCGAGGAAGAGTGCGGCGTCAAGATCACGCCCGAGCGTCTGAAGGCCGCCATCCACGCCGTCAATGAGAAGCGTCGCGCCCTGCAGCGCCTGGCTGCCACGCGCGCTGCCGACCCGGCGCCCATCAGCGGTCTCGACAGCCTGCTGACCGTTCAGGCCGCCTTTATGGACGACACGCCGCGTCTGACCGGAGCCATCAACGAGATGGCCGCCGAGTGCGAGCAGCGTGTCGAGGCCGGCGAGGGTGTGGCGCCCAAGGGCACCAAGCGCATCCTGTACACCGGTACGCCCATGGCCGTGCCCAACTGGAAACTGTTCAACCTTATCGAGAAGGCCGGCGGCGTCGTGGTAGGCGAGGAATCCTGCACGGGTTCACGCTACTACAAGGACCTGGTCGACGAATCCGGCGAGACGGTCGACGAGATGCTCGACGCCATCGCCGAGCGCTACTTTAAGATCAACTGTGCCGTCTTTACGCCCAACGACCAGCGTATGAAGGACATTGTCCAGATGGCCAAGGACCTGCATGCCGACGGCATCGTCGACGTGGCCCTGCAGTTCTGCACGCTCTACGAGATGGAGTCGTTTGCCGTGGAGAAGGCCGCCGAGGAGGCCGGCATTCCGTTTATGCACATCACGACCGACTACGCCGGCGAGGATGCAGGCCAACTGCAAACCAGGATTGAGGCTTTCTTGGAAACCATTTAGGGCTATCCGGTCCAGCGGCTTCCCCAGGCACCCGATCTTGCCGTTCAAACCATCGCTTGCATACCAAAGTACGCGGCGCTCCTCTTTCGCGGCAACCTCGGGCACCTGGGAAAGCCGTTTCCTTGGTTGGTTAAAAGGTTTGTTAAGGAGTTATATGTCGGAAAATATTGAGCAGCCGTTGCCGTCCACGTTTGAGGAGTTCAACGAGCAACGCAAGGCGGCGTTTATTCGCGTCAAGGATTATAAGCAGGCGGGTAATCGCCTGGTCGGTTTTCTGTGCAGCTACACGCCGCTCGAGATTATCGATGCCGCGGGGGCTGCGAGCGTGGCGCTGTGCGGTACGTCCGATGAGGTGATTCCCGAGGCCGAGAAGGTGCTGCCGGCAAACCTGTGCCCGCTCATCAAGTCTACGTATGGTTTTGCCTATTCGCAAAAGTGCCCGTTTACGTACTTTAGCGACATGATCATCGGCGAGACCACCTGCGACGGCAAGAAGAAGATGTACGAGCTACTCAACGAGCTCAAGCGCACGCACATTCTGCACCTGCCGCAGAGCCGCGATCGCGCCTACGAGCGCGAGGGCTGGTACGAGGAGTGCCGTCTGCTCAAGGAGGAGCTCGAGAACTTCTACGGCATCGCGATTACCGACGATGATCTGCGCGCTGCCGTCCGTCGTCGCAACCGCTTGCGTGCGGCCCAGCTCGACATGTTTGCGCTGCAGGCCAACCAGCCGGCGGCCATGAGCGGCGTCGACCTGATGAGCACCATGTTTGCCGGTACGTTTAGCTTTGATATCGAGGCCTATACGCAGCAGCTGGAGCAAAAGGTTGCCAAGCTGCGCGAGACCTACGACGCGGGTGAGCGCCCGGTCGCGGCAGACGCCAAGCGCATTCTGATCACCGGCTGCCCGGTGGGCGGCGTGATCAACAAGATCGGTCGCACCATCGAGTCCAACGGTGGTGTGGTCGTGTGCATGGACGACTGCTCGGGCGAGCGCACGGCGGCCATGATGATCGACCCGGAGGCTCCCGATATCCTGCGCGCCATCGCCGACCGCTACCTGGACATCAACTGCTCGGTCATGACGCCCAACGACGGTCGTATGGAAAACACGCTGGCCATGTGCGAGAAGTACCATGTCGATGCCGTGGTAGAGAGCGTGCTGCAGGCCTGCCACACCTTCAACGTTGAGAGCGCGCGCATGCAGGAGGCTGTCGAGGGTGCGGGCATTCCGTACATGAAGATTGAGACCGATTACAGCAATGGCGACATGGGTCAGATCGAGACGCGCATCGCCGCCTTCATCGAAACCCTCTAGCTCCCTCAGGCACCGGATCTTGCTCCTCAAACCGTCGCTTGCGTACCGAAGTACGCGGCGCTCCTCTTTCGGGGCAATCTCGGGCACCTGGAAAACCCGTGCCATGCGAAGAACAATCAATTTCTTTTATTAAAGAGAGGAATTCACTATGAAGAAGATTACGGCGATTGTTCGCGCCGAGAAGCTTGAGG
>USHT01000233.1 GCA_900554455.1 uncultured Collinsella sp. | reverse complement strand
GCCCGGCAAAATGCGCGAGGCTAACTAAAAGCCCCGTATCAAATGAGCCACTAGAGGAGGTCGAGGGGGAGCTGGGGGGCGTCACCCCAGAGCTTTTCTAGACGGTAGAAGTCGCGGGCTTCGGGAGTGAAGACGTGAACGACGACCGAGCCGTAGTCCATGAGCATCCAGGTCTTCTGCTCGCGACCCTCGATGGAGAACGGGTGCTCGCCGCAAGCCTCGGCGACCTTCTCCTCGATCTCGTCGACGATAGAATCGACCTGGCGGTTGTTGGTACCGGTGGCAAGCACAAAGTAGTCGCACACGTCGGAAAGCTCGGTCAGGTTGAGCACCTGCACGTCCTCGCCCTTCTTGTCGTAGGCGGCCTGCGCGGCGGCGCGGGCGACATCCTCGGCGGCGACACCGCTCGCGGACAGCGAGGCGGCGGTGCGGTCGGACGTGGCAACGAAACTCTTGTGCTCCACACCTTCAAGAATCTGCTCGTCGGTCATGGTCTCGTCGGCCATGGAATACCTCTTTCTAGACACACCCGAGCTAGCGCAGCTGGGCGTAATGGTTGTAAATCGTAATAGCCGTGGGATAAAGATAGCGCCCGGACTGGATCACATAGACCAGACCCTGCGCAAAACAGGAGAAGAACAACTCGTCGAGCGACGACTCCCCCACCATCTTGCGCAGCGCATGGGCATAATCGCCGTGGCGGTTGGGTTCGATGGCATCAGCCACAAAGACCACCATATCGAGCGGCGTCATGTCGCAAGCACCCACGGTGTGACGGTCGACAGCCTGAAAGACTGCCGGCGACAGCTCGGGAAAAAGCTGCGGAAGCTCATAGGCGGCAACAGGGCCATGCAAAAGCGGCGTCGCGGCGGAGGGAGAACCGGCAACATTGATGCCATAGTGAAGCGCGCGGGCCACGAGCTCGTCATCGGAAAGCACCTTGTCCCAGTCGTGAATTAAGCCGGCGGCAGCGGCATCAAAGCGGTCAACGCCGTAGACCTCGGCCAGATGAAGTGCGGTCTCGGCAACACCCAACGAATGCACATAGCGCTTGCGCTTATCTTTCATGCGAACATCGAGCAGCTCTTGAATGCGCTTGAGCAGCGCGCGCTCATCGCCCTCAAACTGATCCTTTACAGACAACGTAGCCCCCATCACTCAAAATCTTCTTGACCCAGATCGACATACAAACTTCGCTTGCGAATGTAGCCGAGCACAGACTCGCTCGTAAGATAGCGCACGCTCATGCCGCGGGCAACTCGCTTACGAATGTTCGTCGAGCTGATCGCCAGCGCCGGAATCTGAATATAGCGCACGTCGAACGGCAGCCCCGACTCTTTGATTCGGGCACGCGCCGTATCGATATCAAAACCCGGTCGCGTCGCCGCAATAAAGGTAGCAAGCTCAGCAATTCGCTCGGCATCATGCCAGGTCACAATATCAATAATCGCGTCGGCGCCCGTAATAAAATAGAGCTTTACCTGCGGCGGGTAAAAGTCGCGAAGGGCATGAAGCGTATCGGCAGTATAGGTCACGCCCGGACGGTCGATCTCGAAACGGCTCGCCAAAAAAGCCGGATTCGCGGCGGTGGCGAGAACCGTCATGGCATAACGGTCCTCAGCAGGCGTCACCGGTTTGTCGAGTTTAAAGGCAGGAGAGCCGGCCGACATAAAGAGCACAGCGTCCAAGTCGAGCGACTCGCGCGCCTGCTCGGCAGTCACCAAGTGCCCGTAATGAATCGGGTCGAAGGTGCCGCCCATAATGCCAAGCCGAAACTCTTTGCCCTCTTTTATGGGCAGCTCGGGCAAACCGATTCCACCGCGCAGCGACATGGCTTACTCGCCCTCCGAGGTCACGGCATCGTCCGCGGCATCCGCCGCATCGACAACCTCGACGCCCTCATCCGCAGCATCGGTCACGTCAAGGGCCTCAACGGCAACGTCCTCGCCAGCATCCTCGAGCTCCTCGTACTCCGAGAAGTCCTCGGCGCCCTCAAAGTCAAAGGCGCGCTGGCAAATGCGGACCTCGTCGCCCGCACGGCAACCGGCCTTCTCGAGCGCATCGTCAACACCCATACGCGCAAACTTATGCTGCAGGTAAATGACGGCTTCCTCATTTTCCCAGTCGGTCTGAATGACCATGCGCTCGATGGCACGACCGACCACGCGGAAGGCACCGGGCTCTTCCTGGACAATGCGGAACCGCTTCTCGCGCTGCAGACGGCGGCGCTCCCACTCCTCGTCGCGCAGATCGACCGGCTCATCAGAGACCGCCAGCTCGGCGCGAAGCTTAGCCACCTGCTCGCCTACGGCAAGCATCAGCGTATTGAGACCGGCACCCGTCACGGCGGACACGGCAAAGAACATATGTCCATCGTCGAGCGCGGCGCGCTTAAGGTCGGCAATCTTGTCGGCCGTGCCCGGCGCATCGCACTTGTTGGCGACGACGATCTGCGGACGCTCCGAAAGCTCGGCGCCATACTGCTCGAGCTCGCGGTTGATGATGCGATAGTCCTCGACCGGATCGCGATCCTCAAAACCACCCGTCATGTCGACGACATGCATGATTAGGGCCGTACGCTCAATGTGGCGCAGGAACTGGTGACCCAGGCCCTTGCCCTCGCTCGCGCCCTCGATGAGACCGGGGACGTCGGCAACGACGTAAGAATATTCGCCGGCACGCACCATGCCGAGGTTCGGCACGAGCGTGGTAAACGGGTAGTCAGCGATCTTGGGGCGGGCGGCACTCATGCGCGCAATGAGCGATGACTTACCCACCGAGGGAAAGCCCACGA
>USHT01000232.1 GCA_900554455.1 uncultured Collinsella sp. | reverse complement strand
AACGAGCCGATAACCACGAACACCGCGAGCGCCTCGATACCGGCAGCGTCGAGCGCCGGCATATGCGCCCAAGGCTGAACCACGGCGCACGAAACGATGCCTGCCGTGAGCATAGCCGAACCCGTGACGATGGGGCTGCCATATTCGGGCAGAATCTTAGCGGGAATCACTGCCATGCAGGTGGCGCTGACCGCACACATGAGGCCCGCGATCAAGCCGAGCGGCGAGATGTTCAGGCTGGTGGGATCACCTCCGGTGGCGATTAAAAACGTGCCGCCAAGGGCCAGGCCAATGCCGATGACCTCGCGCGTGCGCGGCATACGACGATCGGTCACGCAGGTGTAGCCCATGATGATGACCAGTTGCAGGCACTGAAGCACCGTCGCGGTTCCGGCATTGGTCAGGCGCACGGCCGAAAGGTAGCAAAACTGGTTAAACAGCAGGCCAAAAGCGGTAAAAAGCAACAGCTGCCTGCGGTCGGCAGGTGTGGTCCAGAGCTTAACCAGGCGCTCGCGGTCGCGCGTAACAACCACGGCCATAAAGAGTAGACCGGCGAGAATCTGACGCACGCTCATAAGCCACAAGGTATCGACGTGGTAGGTATCGAACAGAAAGCTCGCGCTGGTGCCCGAGAAGCCCCAAAACGAACCGCCCACCAGCGTAGCCAAGACGCCCGTGATCATCTTGCGCGACGACGCATCGTTAAGGCGCTCGCGCCAAGCGCGGCGGGTGCTACGGCTGAGCTCGTCGGTGCCCTCGGGCACATCAATGTTCGATATATCGGTCATCGGCACCGAAGCCCCTGCGCCTTCGACCTGCTCGACACACTCTTTGCTCATTCCACTCCCCCGAAACAGCCTGGAAACAATTCGGCTTACCTTACCACGGCGAAGGCACCAGCTGGAGGCTTGTCCGCTTATCGGTAGGACAATTCCGCAGGCGTCTTTCCATAGCTCGATACCGCAATGGCCTTGCATTAGTCGACAGCCAAATCGCGGCAGCAGACTCTTTTGAAATGGATATGACAAAGCCCCCGAATTCCACAATGTAAGCGATTTTTAAAAATGTTCTTGCCACCGAGTTCAGGCTCCGTTATATTATCCCTTGCGCGCTTGCGCACCCTTGATCGGGCGTTTAGCTCAGGGGGAGAGCGCTTCCCTGACACGGAAGAGGTCAGAAGTTCAAATCTTCTAACGCCCACCAAATGTTCGCAGCTCAGAGGCTATGTCTCTGGGCTGTTTTGCTTTATGTCGCCAAGTACGCCGCCAAATAACCACCAAATACTGATTCAAGGTCTGTATGCGATGGCCTTCGCATCCCGTAGGGGTGCCGGCGGATTGCGCACGTCCTGGCCGATCGTGACCGCAACATGTTGGTCAAGCATAATCTTTTGGATTCTTTTGGCGTGAGCGGTTTGGTTTTGGTAGGATTTGTCAGCGGCTTGACTAAGGGGGTTTTATAACTGCCATGCAGGTAGCCGTGTTGGTAACGTTTTACCGACTTGCCAAGAACCCCTCATTTTTAATGCGTCTACAAAATGACTAATTGCTTTGACCTGCTGAAACACTATATGTTGTGTTTGACCTAAAAAAAGAATACAGGATATAGATGCGTCTTTGTCGTATGATAGATGGCGGACAGAGAACGAAGACCTTAACTGCCTCTTTTGAACGTGTCCTTGAGCCGCTTGATCGGCTCCAGGGAATGTCCGCATGGAGGCTTATGGTTTATCGAGAACACAGATTGCGCGACGGCGCCGCAAGACAGGGGCAAGCCCTGCCGGGTATCGTTTGGCTCTGAAGCGCGATGAGGCTACGATGCGAAAGAGGCAAGAGGATGAAGATCATCAAGCGCAGCGGCACCGAGGTTGTCTTTGACATCGATAAGATCGTCAATGCCATCCGCGCCGCAAACTTGGAGGTCGAGGAGAGCTCTCGTCTTACCGACCGCCAGGTGGTTTACGCGGCACAAAACGTCGCCGAGGCATGCGAGAACGCGGGTCACACCGTGTCGGTCGAGGAGATTCAGGATCTGGTCGAGGACGAGATCATGCGTCTCGACTGCTACGAGGTCGCTCGCCATTACATCATCTATCGCTATGTTCAGAGCCTGAAGCGCCAGAAGAACACGACCGACGACAAGATCCTGTCGCTGATTGAGTGCAACAACGAAGAGGTCAAGCAGGAGAACTCCAACAAGAACCCGACCGTCAATTCCGTTCAGCGTGACTACATGGCCGGCGAGATCTCCAAGGACCTGACCCAGCGTGTGCTGCTGCCCCAGGAGATTGTGGATGCTCACAATGAGGGTTTGATTCACTTCCATGATTCGGACTACTTTGCCCAGCACATGCATAACTGCGACCTGGTGAACCTGGAGGATATGCTCCAGAACGGTACTGTTATCTCGGGTACGCTGATTGAGAAGCCGCACAGCTTCTCGACCGCCTGCAACATCGCGACGCAGATTATCGCCCAGGTTGCTTCCTCCCAGTACGGTGGCCAGTCGATTTCGCTGACCCATCTTGCCCCGTTCGTCGAGGTGAGCCGTCAAAAGATTCGTGGCGAGGTCGCCCGCGAGCTCGAGGAGCTCGGCGGCGCGCAGACGATGAAGCGGCTCAAGCTCCTGTGCGAGCAGGGCGTGCTGTACTCCGAGACGATGGCCATCCGGCAGATCAGCGACAAGTCGGTGCGTATGGTGAGCCTTGCCGTGAGCGCGGAGGACGCGCTCGCCGCGGTCGAGCCAAAACGCCGCAGCGCGCCGCTGCGCTATGCGGCAGTCGAAATGCTCTGCGCGCAG
>USHT01000231.1 GCA_900554455.1 uncultured Collinsella sp. | reverse complement strand
ACGCTCCTCTACCTGGTCCAGGACGGCGTCCAGATCCCGAAGTACCTGCTCATTCAGCGCATTGAGGGCATTGGCCACATTCCGAGCACAGCCATCGCAGCTCATACCGCCGATGAGCAACTCATCGCTATAGGGGTAGTGGGACGGATCGGTATCCGCAACCACTACCTTCTTGGCCTTCTTACCGCTCGCACCATCGCTGCAGCAGCTCTTTCCGTGTGTCGAAGCGACAATGCGACGCAGGCCAAAGAACATGCCAACGACAATCACGGCAAGCACGATGAGATTCGCAGGGTTGAGCAAGTCACTCATGCGTTCCCCTTTCAAGTAGCTCTATCTAGATACCCCCATGGGTTGTCCCCATCTTAACCCAAAATCATGTCCGTTCGGTCAATTAGTTTCCCTCTTCAAACTTTTTTGTTGACCGTGGCTTACTTTCGTGTATAAGTTTTCCTTGGCTAACAACTGAGGACCCGAAAGGGGCATCGTGACTCGAACCATTGACATCCCAACATACCAAACGGCTGTCGTGCGCAACTGCTCCCCTACGCTCGCAGGTATCAAGCCGGCCTCACTCTTTACCTATCCCGGCGTTTACGCCAACCAAAACGGAAAACCCGGCGCCGCCCATATCGAAGAGCGACGCTCTCGCCTGCTCGCCGTCATAGCCCAATGCAACCGCGAGCTTCAGCCACTCGGGATCCATATGAGCGTTTTGGTCTGGCGCCCCTGCGGAGCGCTCATCTATGTGTACCGCCCTGCGGACCTTATGCGATACCTCTCCGACCCCCGCGCCATGACGGCGCTTGTCACCGAAGGTTACGATGTCCACAACCTGCCCGCATCCTTGGTGCATCTCGCCGCGCGCATCACGCTGGCAAGCAGCAATGCCGCAGAAAGTGCCTATGACGGCAGCGTCTGCGCACTCGCGCGAAATAGGCACTGCGATACGGGCTGCACGTGCGAGTTCCCCCACGAAATTGGCTATTTTTTGGGCTATCCCTACGAAGATGTCCATCAGTTTATCGTCCAGCACGGCGAAAACTATAAGGTCTTTGGCGCATGGAAGGCATACACAAACGTTGAGCAGGCGCTCACGACCTTCGATTCCTATCGCGCATGCACGCAATACCTTACCTACATCTATCAACAGGGCTGCACTCTGGGACAACTTGTCCAGGCAACCCGATAGAGCATACAAAACGCGGCCGCACGCCGCACAACCGAAAGGAAGACATATGAGCAAGATCGCCGTCGTCTACTGGAGCGGCACGGGCAACACCGAGGCCATGGCAAACCTCGTCGCCGAAGGCGCCACGTCCGCGGGTGCCGAGACTGAGGTCATCCCCTGCGCCGACTTCTCTGCCGACAAGGCCGCTGAATATGATGCCTTCGCCTTCGGCTGCCCAGCCATGGGCTCCGAGGAACTCGAGTACGATGAGTTCCAGCCGATGTGGGATGAGGTCAAGGAGACTCTCGACGACAAGAAGGTCGTCCTCTTTGGCTCCTATTCGTGGGCCGAGGGCGAGTGGATGGACAACTGGAAGGCCGACGCCGACGAGGCTGGCGTCAACGTCGTGGACTCCACCATCTGCTACGACGCGCCCGACGACGAGAGCGAGACCGCTTGCAAGGCCCTCGGAGCCGAGCTCGCGTAACGAGCCCAGGACCTCCAAAAGAGCCTGCATCAAAGCGCATCCCCATCCCTACAAAAGAGCGGGGGCTGGATTCAAGTCCAGCCCCCGCTCTTTTGTAACGGCAGTTACATCAACCGGCTACGAGATGTTGCCCAAGAACGCCTTGGTGCGCTCGCTCTTGGGGTGGTCGAAGACCTCGCTCGGCGTACCCTCTTCCACGATAACGCCGCCGTCCATAAAGACGACGCGGTCGGCAACGTCGCGGGCAAAGCCCATCTCGTGCGTCACGACGATCATGGTCATGCCGTCGCGTGCCAGGTCGCGCATGACCCCCAACACGTCGCGGACAAGCTCGGGATCGAGCGCCGACGTGGCCTCGTCAAAGAGCATGACGTGAGGATTCATCGACAGGGCGCGGGCGATGGCCACGCGCTGCTGCTGGCCGCCCGAAAGCTGGCTCGGCATAAAATCGATGCGCTCGGCAAGACCGACCTTGGTCAGCTCCTCGACGGCGATCTTCTCGGCCTCTTCCTTGCTGCGCTTGAGCACCTTCTGCTGCGCAAGCATGACGTTCTTTTTGACTGAGAGGTGCGGGAACAAATTGAACTGCTGGAACACCATACCCAGATGCGTGCGCACCTTGTTAAGGTCGACGCCCTTGGCGCACACGTCCACACCCTCAACGACAATCGAGCCACTCGTGGGATGCTCCAGACGATTGATGCAGCGAAGCATCGTCGACTTGCCCGAGCCCGAAGGACCCAGAACTACGACGACCTCGCCCTTATGCACATCCAGATCGATATCGCGCAGGACCACGTTATCGCCAAAGGCCTTCTGGAGGTTCTTGATGCTGACGACGACCTCGTTCGAGTTATTGGTTTCGCTCATGATAGGACCTCCTTACAGACCGGCGATGTGATCGGCGGGCGTCGCGACAACCTGTCCGGCGCTCTTGGCGGGACGCTTCTTCTTGGTCTCGGTCGTGCCCAAAAGCCTCGCCTCAAGACCGCTCACCAAGCGAGCGAGCGGCAGGGTGATGACCAGATAGAACAGGGCGGCAACCACGTACGGTGTAATGGAGCCCGTCGTGGCCACGATGGTACGGGCGTTCATGACGATCTCGACCACACCCACGGCGGCAAGCAGCGACGTATCCTTGTAAAGCAAGATAAACT
>USHT01000230.1 GCA_900554455.1 uncultured Collinsella sp. | reverse complement strand
CGACATCGTTTCTTCGTCGCGCTGCCCAGCATTCGCTGGGATCTATTTCACCGACTGAGGTAAAAGAAGCGTTCCGGCTGACGATTGAAGACGGTGGCAAATCGATTTCCGATGAGGCGGTCGACCGTGCTGCCGAGGCAATTGATGGTTTTCCATTTATGTTCCAGTTGGTGGGATATCGGGCGTGGAACGCTTCGCGCCAGGCGGCTGAGGTTTCCCTTGAAGACGTCGAACGCGGCGCGAAGCTTGCGCAAGAGGAGCTCGAATCGCGCGTTTTTGCCTCGACTGCAGCGGAACTTTCACAGGGGGACTTGGATTTTCTTCGTGCAATGAATCCGGAGGGGACGACGACCAGGCAAGAATTGGCTGCGCGGCTTAAGAAAAGTTCCGGTTCGATCTCGACGTATAAAAAACGTCTAATTGAGGCAGGGGTGATTGAAGAACCCTTACAGGGACGTTTCGAGTTTGCGCTGCCGGGCTTCGGTCGATATGTAGCGTCTCTTTGCTAGAGGGCCACTTCTGCCAAGACCGTTTCGCGTCCAACTGTCTCAATCTGTAACATCTGGGCGGCTAAATCGACTCTATCTGTTACAGGTTTAGATTAAGGGCGGGGGTCGAGCGGAATTATCTCGATCTGTAACAGTTAACTGACTTTTAGGGGTCTAGTTGTTACAGATTGAGACAAACTGGCGGAGCGAACCGCCGTGTCGCTCAAACCACCACAAAGGTGACTGTCCCCTTTGTGGTGGTTTTTGGTTTTAGGTGGTGGCGATGATGAGGGTTGGGGCGTCGATGTCGGTGACCTCGGTGATTGAGGTGGCGACGGCATCGTCGGGATCACGGTCCATCACGATGGTGTCAACGTCGGCAAGCTCGGCAAAACGGTACATGCCGCGTCCGTTAACCTTGCTGGCGTCCATGAGGGCGACGCTTTGACGGGCGGCACCGACCATAGCCGCTTTGGTCTCGGCCATCTGCGGAAAGTCGGTCGTAAAGCCGCAGCTGGGGACAAAAGCGCCAGGGCACATGACGGCAAGATCGGCATGGACCATTTGGAGCGCTTGCATAGTGAGCGGTCCGTACAAATAACGATGGCCTTTGCGCAACGCCCCGCCCAGCATGACGACATCGACTGAGGGCATGCTCTCGTCGATGTAATCGGCGATCGTAATGTCTGCCGTGATGACGGTGATGCCGTCGCGCTGGTCGAGGAGCCGGACAAATTCGAGCGCGGTGGTGCCCGAGTCGACGAGCAACGTGTCGCCGTCATTGACGAGCTCGATGGCGCTTTGCGCGATGGCCTGCTTGGCGGCGACGTTGACGTTGATGCGGCGATCCTGCGTGGAGACGGTCAGGCGTTTGTGGAGTGATACGGCACCGCCGTGCGTGCGGCGCAGCTTGCCTGCTTCGGCGAGCGCGTCCAGGTCGGCGCGGGCGGTGACGGAGGACACGCCAAAGGTCTGGGCGATTTCTGCTACCTGCACCGAGGCATTATGATCGAGCATTTCCATAATGGCGGTACGGCGTTCGTCGGCAAAAGCGCGGTTGGTGGCTTGGGCCATGCTTGCTCCATTCTCGGCTAAATTTGCAGGAATTGTGTTGACTCTATTTTCGTTCATTTTCTTTTTAAGTAAGAAAACGCCTTTCGATTACTTACTTTTTCTATAAAAGAAAGATGATCAAGGCTCAAAACTCAATTTCGAACACGCACGCTCGGGTTCGATCCCTTCCGTTTGCTTTTCAAAAATGACTGTATTGACCTGCATGGGCTCAATATCTCGCACGTGCAAAGCTGCTGAATTTCATACAATGAGCGCAGCAAAACGCAAGGTAAAACACCTTGTGAACAACTACGCCCGATGTCCAGATGCGGGCGAGGGAGAGGAGCAAACGCTCATGGCACTTGTTACCACCGAAAAGATGCTCAAGGACGCTCAGGCTGGCCACTACGCCGTCGGCGCGTTCAACGTCGAGAACCTCGAGTTTGTTATGGCCGTTCTGGCCGCTGCCGAGGAGACCAAGTCCCCCGTCATCATGCAGACCACCCCGGGCACCATCAAGACCGCTGGTCTGGACTACTTCTACGGCATGGTCAAGGCTGCCGCCGAGCGCGCTTCCGTGCCCGTTGCCCTGCACCTCGATCACGGCGATGGCTATGACCGCTGCATGCAGGCTTTCCGCACGGGCTACACCTCTGTCATGATTGACGGTTCTCACGAGTCCTTCGAGGACAACATCGCTCTGACCAAGTCCGTCGCCGATGCTGGCCGCGCCATGGGTGTGCCCGTTGAGGCTGAGCTCGGCAAGGTTGGCGGCAAGGAGGACGACGGTCCCGCGGTTGAGGGCGAGAGCCCCTACACCGATCCGGCCGAGGCCAAGGAGTTCGTCGAGCGTACCGGCTGCACCTCGCTGGCCATTGGCGTTGGCACCAGCCACGGTGTGTATACGAGCGATCCGCACATTGAGCAGTCCGTGGTTAAGGCCATCCGCGACGCCGTCGACGTGCCGCTGGTTCTGCACGGCACCTCCGGTGTGCCCGATGAGCAGGTCGCCGAGGCTGTGAAGAACGGCATCTGCAAGGTCAACTACGCCACCGAGCTGCGTCAGGCCTACACCAAGGGCTTCATGGCCTACATGGCCGAGAACCCCGCCTGCTTCGACCCCAAGAAGCCGGCCAAGGAGGGCATGCGTGAGATCACCGAGCTGGTTAAGATCCGCATGACCAACCTCAACTCTGTGGGCAAAGCAGAGTAACAGCAAGGGTACTCTGATCCCACCGGACGGCTTGGGCAGGTCCCCGTACTTAGTTTCCAAAACGTCCTCGCGCATG
>USHT01000229.1 GCA_900554455.1 uncultured Collinsella sp. | reverse complement strand
GCTTCCCCTGATGGGGAAGCCTTTGAGGTCGTTTCCACCCACAGCCTCACTTTTTCTCCGGCAAATCCACCGTCGTCGTCGGGAAGGCGAACTCGCAGCCTTCCTCCTGCATCAAATCCAAAATTTGCAGATTCAGCGTGTTTTTTACCTGCATGAAATCCCGCAGATTGACTTTGGTGATGTACACCCGGCACGCCAGATCAATGCTGTAGTCGTTGAATTTATCCAGCGCAATCGTCACGCCGTCGGGCTGCACGTCGGGCTGGGCTTGCAGCATGGCGGTCAGATCGGCGGTCAGCTGTTCGATTTTTTCGCGCGGGGTGTCGTAGGTCAGACCAATCGTAAACTTCCACAGGCGGCTCTGGCGGCGGTCATAGTTCTGGATGTACTCCGCTGTGATTTTGGAATTTTCTATCGTGATAGCGACATTATCCGGGCTGCGGATACGGGTGGAGCGGAAGGAAATGTCCTCAACGGTGCCCTCGCAGTCGCCCAGCACGATGTAATCCCCAATGCCGAAGGGCCGCTCCAACACCAGTGTGATGCCTGCAATCAGGCTGTTCAGTGTGGACTGCGCGGCCAGCGAGACCGCCAGTCCGGCGACACCCGCGCCGGTCAGCGCCTCAAACACGCTGGCAAGCTCGGCATCGAGTGCCGCCAGGTCGCCCGCTGCCTCGCCGGCAACGCGGCGCTTTTCCACCGCGTCGACCTCCTTGGAGCGGCCCACGTAGGCAGGGTCGCGACGGCTGAGCGTAAACTCGGCCAGACCCAGCGGGTTGGAGCGGAAGGAGCTCGTCTCGCCCGAGGGAATGAGCTCGTCAGTCGTGGTGACCGGGTCCATAATCTTGGAGCACACCTTGAGCAGGATGTCGTCGCCGAGAGGCTCCATCGCGGGCCACGGCTTGATGTTGGGGCCCTCGACCAGCTCGTCGGCCGGCTCAGCCTTGCCAAAGCCCCAGTACACACGCTTTTTGTACGGCGCGTCATCAAAGGTGTACTCGCAGGCCTCGTCCCAAGTCTCCTCGGGCAGGTCGGTCGCCGGCGTCAGGACGCCGCCGTTGGCAGCCGTCGCCGCAATGGAGCGGGCGTCCATCAGGGCCACGGCGCTCAGCTGACCGTTGCCCGGCTTGGAACCCTCGCGATTGGGGAAGTTGCGCGTGGTGTGGCGGATCGAAAGGCCGTTGTTGGCAGGCGTGTCGCCGGCGCCGAAGCACGGGCCGCAGAATGCCGTGCGCACAATCGCGCCGGCCTCCATAAGGTCGTAGATGTAGCCGCGGCGTGTAAGCTCGAGTGCCACGGGCTGGCTCGTGGGATAGACCGACAGCGAGAACTCGCCGCAGCCGGTGTTAGCGCCCTTGAGCACGCGAGCAGCCTGGACCACGGAGTCGTAGTTACCGCCCGAGCAGCCGGCGATAACGCCCTGCTGCACGTGCAGCTTGCCGTCGACGATCTTGTCGAGCAGGCTAAAGTGCGTCTTGCCCTCGCCGATCTTGGCAGCCTCGAGCTCCACCTCATGCAGGATGTCCTCGAGGTTCTCGTTGAGCTCGTCGATCTCAAAGCCGTTAGAAGGATGGAACGGCAACGCGATCATGGGCTTGATACTCGACAGATCGACTTCGACGCAGCCGTCGTAGTAGGCAACATCGGCGGGCTTGAGCTCGCGGTAGTCCTCGCCGCGACCGTGCATGGTCAAAAACGCGTGTGTGTCCTCGTCGGTGGCCCAAATGCTCGACAGGCAGGTGGTCTCGGTGGTCATGACGTCGACGCCGTTGCGGTAGTCGGTCGTCATGCTCGCGATACCGGGGCCCACGAACTCCATAACCTTGTTCTTAACGTAACCCTTGGCAAAGACGGCACGGATGATGGCGAGCGCCACGTCGTGCGGGCCAACGCCGGGGCGCGGGGCGCCCGTGAGGTAGATGGCAACGACGCCGGGATAGGCGACATCGTAGGTGTCGCACAGCAGCTGCTTTGCCAGCTCGCCGCCGCCCTCGCCAACGGCCATGGTGCCCAGAGCGCCGTAGCGGGTGTGCGAGTCGGAACCCAGAATCATCTTGCCGCAACCGGCGAAGTTCTCACGCATAAAGGAATGGATGACCGCGATATGGGGCGGAACGAAGATGCCGCCGTACTTTTTGGCAGCCGAGAGACCGAAGACGTGGTCGTCCTCGTTGATGGTGCCGCCCACGGCGCACAGGCTGTTGTGGCAGTTGGTGAGCACATACGGGATGGGGAACTTTTCCAGGCCGGACGCGCGGGCCGTCTGGATGATGCCGACAAAGGTGATGTCGTGGCTCGCCATGGCGTCGAAGCGAATCTTGAGCGCCTCGGGGTCGCCGGACGTATTGTGTGCCTGGAGGATCGAATACGCGATGGTGCCGCGCTTGGCATCCTCGGGCGTCTGCGTAATACCGCGCTCGGCAGCCTCGGCCTCAGGCACAACCTCGCTGCCACCGCGCAGGTAGATGCCGTCCTCGTACAGCTTGACCATACTGTCTCCCACTCTGCCCAAAAGATTTGGGCGCATAGCATACATTCGTTCAATATCGTGCCATAGAACGGTTGCGAGTGGGTTACGAATCTGCACGTTCACTTTATCTCAGTAAAGTAAAGGACGAGCACCTTGCATCACTCTTCTGACAAGGAGTGTCCCAAAGTGCCGGCACAAAAGGAACGTCCCCAAGTGCCAAACTTCCCCACTCCGGCAACGCCGATGTTTTGGCGCGGACAGCGAAAGCCCGCCAGAGCGAGCAAGGTGCCTTGAAACAAGGCGGCATTGATCTTTTGATCATGCCGCCGAAGTTGAAAGGCAGATTGCCGCTCTGGCGGGCTT
>USHT01000228.1 GCA_900554455.1 uncultured Collinsella sp. | reverse complement strand
ATCTTAGTACGCCAGTTGGCGCCCTCAAATTCAATATCAACGTTTTCCCAGCTCATACTTCCTATGGAGGCAATCCCAACACTGTTCACACGCCTAGAAGCGGGCTTTTCGATCAGATGGGCGGCCGATTCGTTGAGGCGCTGCAGAATGTCTTCGAGCATCCCGTCCGAAGCCGTCACATTCGCCGTAATCCAGCCTTCTTGCTGGGCGCGGTATGACAGATATGCCAAAAGGGCCGTTTTGCCCGTCCCGCGCGCGCCGTAGAAAATCGAGCATAGGTTGGGGTCGGAATCGGCGCTTTCAAACGCCAGCACCATATCATCAATGATTTGCTCACGGCCGGCCATGTATGCCGGTACACGTCCAAACATCGGCGTGAACGGATTTGCCTGCCTGTACGCTGTCGCCGCCGCCATAAAACCTCCTTTGAACTCACGTAATTCCATTATGCCCTACAGCCCTTGATTTCTTTGAGCATCTTTGAGTTTTTTGAGCACCTTTGAGTTTCTTGAGCATTCTTGAGTTCTTTGAACAAAAACCACCACAAAGGTGCCTGAGTCCCCTTTGTGGTGGTTTTGACGGTAGAAGCGAGCCGTTGTTACTTGGACAGCTCGTCGGCGAGGGCTTCGATCTGGGCGCGCGATGCGTCGTTGAGCGTACCCAGCACGGTCACCTTGTTTTGCGCCATGGTGATGTCCTTCATGCCCCCGAGCTCCTTGGTCATAACCTTGGCAGCGGTGGGCGCCCAGGAGCCGGCCTCAACGAGCGCCACCGTACGGTTCTGATAGGCGTGCTCGGCAAGCGTGTGGATAAAGGTGCTCATGAACGGGAAGATCTCGCCCTGATAGGTAATGGAGGCGAGCACCAGACGGTCGTAGCGGAACGCATCCTCAACGGCCTCGGCCATGTCGTCGCGAGCCAGGTCAAAGACGGAGACCTTCTGACCGCGAGCCTCGAGCGCAGATGCAAGCTCCTCAACGGCAGCCTTCAGATGGCCATACACGCTCGCATAGGCGATCGTGATGCCCTCGTCCTCGGGCTGATAGCTCGACCAGGTGTTATAGGTGTCGAGGTAATAGCCCAGGTTCTCGGTCAGTACGGGGCCGTGGAGCGGACAGATGATCTGGATATCCAGATCGGCGGCCTTCTTGAGCACGGTCTGCACGAATTTGCCGAACTTACCGACGATGCCAAAGTAGTAGCGGCGCGCTTCGCAAGCCCAGCCTTCCGGGTCCTCGATGTCGTTGGCGCCGAACTTGCCAAAGCCGTCGGCACTAAAGAGCACCTTGTCGGTAGACTCGTAGGAGAAGATCACCTCGGGCCAGTGAACGTTGGGAGCGCCGACAAACGTTAGGCTGTGACCGCCCAGATCGAGCACGTCGCCCTCTTTGACGACCATCTTGCGCTCGGGGTAGTCGGTGCCAAAGTAGTTGACCATCATGCGGAAGGCGCCCATGCTGGCCACAATCTGTGCCTGGGGATAGCGCTCCATAAAGGCGGCGATACCGGCGGAGTGATCGGGCTCCATGTGATGAACGACCAGGTAGTCGGGCGTACGGCCGTCGAGCGCGGCCTCGAGGTTGCCGAGCCATTCGTCGACAAAGCCAGCGTCAACCGAATCGGCGACAGCGATTTTATCGCCCAAGATAACGTAGCTGTTGTATGCCATGCCGTTCTCGGACACGTCGTACTGGCCCTCGAACAGGTCAATGTCGTGATCGTCGACACCGATGTAGCGGATATCCTTGGTGATCTCCATCAGGCAAAGCCTCCTAGATAGACAAAAGAACCCGTCTATCATAGCACTCGGCTGCATCCCAACAGCTATCTGTCGGCATCCTTAGCGTTTGTTATCTAAACGCAATAACGTGCCGTTGACCTGCGGAAACTACGCGCGCGGAGCTGCCGTGGTATGTCGAACGATGAGCTGGCCCGGAATACGGATCGCGACGGTCTTGTCCGGCGTCCCCTCCTTGGGAACCGCATGCTCAAACACCTCGCGACCGCGCTGATGCAGATCGAACCGCACGGTCGTAAGTTCGTTGTGCGCGACAAAATCATCGAGCGAATCGTCGACGCCCACCACGCTCACGTCCTCGGGAACGCGCAGGCCGCTATCGCGCAGCGCGGCGATGGCGCCATTTGCCATCTGGTCGTTTGCCGCGTAAATCGCCGTCATGGTGCGATCGCGCTCGGCCAGGTACCTGCCGGCCTCGTAGCCGCTGTTGGCAGACCAGTCGCCCTCGAGCGGCTCTGCCGGCTCGATGTGTTTACGCTCGAGCGCATCCTGCCAACCGGCGCGGCGAAATTGTTCGTCGACCGAGAACGACGGGCCGCCAATATAGCGAATCTGCTCGTGCCCCAGCTCAAACAGGTGATCCATAAGCAGCAGCGAGCAGCCGTAATGGTCGGAATCGACCGTGGTCACGCGCGGATGCGCATACATGGTGACGATAACCGTGCCGATTCCCGGCAGCGGATCAAACGTCTCAAAGTCGGGCGCCATGCGGCTCATGCCGATGATGATGCCATCGACCGGCAGGGCCGCCATGCGACGCGTGGCCTCGGCAAGCGAAAACTCCTCGGTCTTGGACATCTCGACCAGCGTAATGGCGCAGCTATGCTCGCGAGCGGCGCTGGCGATGCCGTCAATCATCGTCAGGTTCCCAAACTTGGTGACATCGTTGACGCATAAGCCAACCGAATGGTAGCGACCGTCGCGCAACGAACGGCCGGCATAGCTCGGACGAAAGCCGAGCTCCTGCATGGCGGCCTGCACGCGCCGGCGCGTCTGCTCGTTCACATTGGGCAGGCCGTTGGCGACGCGCGAGACCGTCTGCTG
>USHT01000227.1 GCA_900554455.1 uncultured Collinsella sp. | reverse complement strand
TTGCCCAGCAAACCACCACAAAGGTGCCTGTCCCCTTTGTGGTGGTTAGGCGTCGAGGTAGATGCGCTGGGGGCGATTGCGGTGTCGGGCGAAGATGATGAGCGCCAGACCGGCGATCACGAGCGGCAAACTCAGCAGCTGACCCATGGTGATGACGCCGCCCAGCAGATAGCCCAGCTGGGCATCGGGCACGCGCACGAACTCAACGAGAAAGCGGACGATGCCGTACCCCATCACGAACACGCCCATAAACGTGCCCTGGGGCAGTAGCGGCTTTTTGCGGCTGAGCACCTGCAAAATACAGAAGAGCACAATGCCCTCAAGAAACGCCTCGTAGAGCTGGGAGGGATGGCGCGGCATATCGCCCGCGGTGCCGCCAAAGACCACGCCCCAAGGCAGATCGGTCGGCTTACCCCACAGCTCACCGTTCACGAAGTTGGCGCAACGTCCCAGGCACAGCGCCAGCGGAGCACCGATCACAGCAAGGTCGGCGATGGTCCAGGCGTCGAGCTTATACATGCGGCACACGATGATGCCGCCCAAGATGCCGCCCACCAGGCCGCCGTGGAAGCTCATGCCGCCCTCGTTGGTGGCAAAGATCTCGAGCGGATGGGTCCAATAGTAGCCATCGCCGTAAAAGACGACGTAAAACAGGCGCGCGCCGATGATGAGGCCAAAGACCGCGCCGACCACGACGCTCGTCAGGTCATCGATCGTGATGTCGAAGCCCCAACGACGCTGCGTGCGGTACATAACAACCGCCGTGAGCAGAGCGCCGACCACGTAGGCCAGGCCGTACCAGTAGATGGTGATGGGGCCCGCCGAGATCGCGACGGGATCAAGCATATGGTAGAGGTCGTTGAGCATATCGATCCCCTGCTCCCTACATACAAATGCGGCCGCGGGCCTTACGCTCGCAGCCGCATATCTGGGCGTAACGTCTACGCGGAGCGTACCGTCCGCAGCTTTCGCATCTTAGAACGGCGCGTACTCGTCGTACAGGTCCTCGGCCTCGCCGGAAGCATTGACCTGCTCGACGCGGGTAACGCCGGGCACATGCTCCTTCAGGATGCGCTCAATGCCCATAGACAGGGTTAGCGAGCTCATGGGGCAGCCGGCGCAGGCGCCCTGCAGCTCCAGCTTGACGACGCCCTCGTCGTCGACGCCCACATACTCCATATCGCCGCCGTCGGCCTGCAGGTTGGGGCGAATCTCTTCAAGAACCTTCTTAAGCAGCTCTTCGTTAACAGCCACAGGGGCTCCTTTCTCACAATAACGCGGGGCACGCCCGCGGACAGAAGCTATGTTACTACAGCCATGTACCCGCTTGAGCGCCAGCCATGCGCGCGGACACGACTTTCACGAGCAGTCAATTTGGGACGGGGCTCTTTTGGCTGTTTTTGCCGCCAGCTGGCATTGGCACGCGCTACTGCTGAGCTTGTCCCCCGGTACCAATCTGAACATCGACGATGACCTGGCGGTAGCTGATGCCGCAGGAGTCGAGGATGCGACGGCTGATACGGCCGTCATCGGTGTCGGCATACTTATTGTCCAGGTAGACGACCTCGCCCACACCCACCTGCGCCAGGATCTTGGCGCAGTCGTGGCACGGAAACAGCGTGACGTAGACCGTGGAACCCTCAAGGTCTTTGAGCGAGCCGCGGTAGTTGAGCACGGCGTTGGCCTCGGCATGGACTACGTAGTTATGCTTGTCCTGCAGCGGGTCATCGCTCGTGCCCCACGGGAAAAAGTCGTCGTTGAGCGCCGAGGGCGTACCGTTGTAGCCCACCGAAAGGATGCGGTGGTTGGTGTTGGCGATGCACGCGCCCACCTGCGTGTTGGGGTCCTTACTGCGGCGCTGCGCGGCAATGGCCACGCTCATAAAGAACTCGTCCCAGCTAATGACGTCGCGGCGCTTGCCCGACGCGGTTTGATGAAGATCGTCCGACATGGCAGACACCTCCGAAATCGCAATAGTTTGACCCATTGTAGCAGGTGGAAGGTGGAGACGTTTTTGTCCTACCGGCCCTTCGCCCTACGCGCGGCGAGGCTTTTGGTTGATGTGGTAGAGCTCGGCGAGACCCCGCAGCGTCAACGCGTCATCGACCGTCAGGCTATGGCCGACCAGCGCCGCAAGCGCCTCCTCGTAATCCCCGCCGGCGACAGGGGCTGTAACAGTATCCCCCGTCAGTCCCAGGCCGGCCATCTTGCCGCTCAACTCGACGATGATCTTCTGCGCCGTTTTCAGCCCCAATCCCTTGACATTTTTGAGAAGGACGGCGTTTTCGGTAGCGATGATCCCCTGCAACTCCCTCGGCGAATAGGTCGAGAGAATCATCCGGGCGGTATTGCCGCCTACGCCGGAGACACTTATCAGGTGGCGGAACAGTTCCCGTTCGGCCTTCGACGCGAAGCCGTAAAGCAACTGGGCGTCTTCCCGAACCACGTAATGAACGAACAGTTTCACTCGGTCGGAGTGCTCGATTTCGGAATATGTCTGCAATGATATCTGAAGAAAGTACCCCACTCCGCCGACATCCAACACGGCATGGGTGGGAGCGAGTTCGGAAATGGTACCGGAGAGATATTCGTACATGAATTTCTAATTTTGAATGTGGCTTGACAAAAGTAAAGATTTTTTTCTACCTTTGCCTTTCAAAGCGATATTTTTAACCAAAACAACGGATAACACATGAAAAAACTCTTCTTCGCGGCATTGATCGCCCTGGCAGGATTTACCGCCTGCGGCACCAAAAACGTCGAAACGGCAGCTACCGAAGCAACCGAGCAACGGGAAGTGGGCGGCGGTGACATCGCATACGTGCAGGTCGAAGCCGTGCTCGCGCAGTCCGATCTTTACAAT
>USHT01000226.1 GCA_900554455.1 uncultured Collinsella sp. | reverse complement strand
CGTCGCCGGTGACATCGGCCCCATCGGCGCGTTGCTTCGCCCCTTGGGTACCCTCAGCTTCGACGAGGCCTATGACCTCTTTGCCGAGGAAGTGCGCGCAGGCGTCGCCGCGGGTGTGGACCTCTTTATTATCGAGACTATGACCGACCTTGCCGAGATCAAGGCGGCCGTCCTCGCCTGCCGCGAGAACTCCGACCTGCCCGTCTTTGCCACCATGACCTTTGAGGAAGACGGTCGCACGTTCCTGGGCACGAGTCCCGAGGTGGCCGCCATCACGCTCGACGCCATCGGCGCCGACGTTTTGGGCATCAACTGCAGCCAGGGACCGGCCGAGCTCCGAGGGCTCGCCGCACGTATGCTCACCGTTACGGACAAACCCGTTATGGTGCAGGCCAATGCGGGACTGCCCCACGTGGACGACGACGGTAATACCGTCTTTGACATCCAGGCCCCCGAATACGCCAAAGCCGTCGCCGGCATGATTGAGGACGGCGTGAGCGTCGTGGGCGGCTGCTGCGGCACCACGCCGGCGCACATGGCCGCCTTGCGCACGCTTATCGATAACCACACGCCCAGTCCGCGCCACCGCAAGCCCAGCATGTCGGTCACAAGTGCCCAGACTGTGGTGGACCTTCCCTGCGACGGCCACAAGATTGCCGTCATCGGCGAGCGCATCAATCCCACCGGCAAAAAGCGCCTGCAGCAGGCCCTGCGCGACGGTGACCTGGACTACGTCGTGAGCCAGGGCATCAGCCAGCAAGAACAGGGCGCCGACATCCTGGACGTCAACGTGGGCCTGCCCGAGATCGACGAGGTCAAGGTCATCCAGCAAGCGACCGAGCAGCTCCAAGGCTCCACGCTGCTGCCGCTGCAGATCGACTCCACCGACCCCGCAGCCGTCGAGGCCGCCGTGCGCCGCTACGCCGGCAAGCCCATCATCAACTCGGTCAACGGCAAGCAGCAGATCATGGATGAGATCTTTCCACTGGTCGCCCACTACGGCACCAACGTTGTCGGACTTACGCTCGACGAAGGCGGCATCCCCGATACCGCCGAGGCCCGCTTTGCCATCGCCGAGCGCATCGTGGCCGAGGCTGCCCGCTACGGCATCGGACCGGACCGCATCCTCATCGACTGCCTGGTCATGACCGCCTCGACCAATCAACGCCAGGCCGAGCAGATCCTACGCGCCATGTCCCTGTGTAAGGAGCGTCTGGGCGTCAAATGCGCGCTCGGCGTGTCGAACATCAGCTTTGGCCTGCCTGCCCGCCCGCTGCTGGGTTCGGTCTTTTTGGCCGCCGCCTTTGGCGCGGGCCTGGACGCCCCCATCATGAACCCGGGTTCCAAGCGCTTTATGGACACCGTCTACAGCTATCGTGTGTTGAGCGTTGAGGACGAGGGCTCGACCGGATACATCGAGCGCTACGCCGGTTGGACCGATCCGTATAAGATCGCCGCCAACCCGGCAGCGGCTCAGGCCGCATCGAGTGATGCCGCGCCCGCTGCTGGCACCGCCGGCACCGACGGCAACGACGACCCGATTCGTCGCATGGTCGTCTCGGGCCGCAAAGGCGAGATCGCTGCCGAGACCGAGCGTCTGCTGGCAGACCACGACGCCATGGACCTCATCAACAATCACTTTATCCCCGCCCTCGACGAAGTTGGCGTCCTCTTTGACCAGGGCATGTTCTTCTTGCCGCAGCTTATGGCCTCGGCCGAAGCCGCGCGTGTGGGCTTCGACACCATCAAGCGCCTGATGCCCGCCGGCGAGATTGCCGACAAGGGCAAGATCTGCGTGGCCACCGTTAAGGGCGATATCCACGACATCGGTAAGAACATCGTCAAGATGCTGCTCGACAACTACGGCTACACCGTCTTTGATCTGGGTCGCGACGTCGATCCGCAGGAGGTGCTCAAGACCGTCAAGGAGCGTGACATTAAGCTCGTCGGCCTCTCGGCGCTTATGACCACCACCGTCGTCGCCATGGAGGAGACCATCAAGCTGCTTCATGCTGAGGTGCCGGGCGTAAAGATTATCGTAGGCGGCGCCGTGCTCACCCCCGAATACGCCAAGCAGATTGGCGCGGACTACTATGCCAAGGACGCCGCCGAGAGCGCGCGTATCGCCGAAGAGGTCTTTGGCCGGTAACACAACGGAAACAACCCCGCACCAAAACGTGCCGCATGTGCCACTTGGCGCGTGCGGCACGTTAGAATAGATAAGACTATGCTCGTTTTGGCAGATAGGAGCGCAAGGATGGCGATCACGCCTGCAGAAATCGCGGAAACCCGCGGCATGGTTGAGGAGCAGAACCTCGACATCAGGACCATCACCATGGGTGTTTCGCTCATGGGTTGCGGTGACGAGAACCTCGACCGCATGTGCACGAAGATCTACGACCACGTGACGCACACGGCTGAGCATCTGGTCGAGACCGCCGAGAACCTCGAGCGCGAGTACGGTATCCCCATCGTCAACAAGCGCGTTTCCGTCACCCCGGTGGCGCAGATCGCCGCTTGCTGCAAGGTCGAGGACCTCACCCCCATCGCGCATGCCCTCGACCGTGCAGCCGAGACCCTCGGCATCGACTACCTGGGCGGTTTCTCCGCGCTCGTCCAGAAGGGCATCGGCGACGCCGACCGCCGCGTTATCCAGTCCATTCCGCAGGCGCTCGCCACCACGAGCCGCGTCTGCTCCAGCGTCAACGTCGCCAGCCTGCGCGCCGGCATCAACATGGACGCCGTGCTCATGGCCGCGCAGACCATCATCGATGCCGCCAAGCTCACGGCCGATCAGGACTCCGTCGGCGCCTCTAAGTTTGTCTGCTTTGCCAATATGGTCGAGGACTCCCCGTTTATGGCGGGCGC
>USHT01000225.1 GCA_900554455.1 uncultured Collinsella sp. | reverse complement strand
CGCTCGAGGAGGGCGACGGCGGCGCATCGGTTGCAGTCGATGGCTTCAACGTTGCACACGGCGTGATTGCCGGCGTGCTCGCGCGCCTGTTTATGGAGGGTCGTGTGGCGAGCCCGGATATGAAGGCCCTGCTGCACGAGCTTTCGTCCATCGATTCTTCCGAGCCCGAGCTCATGGATCCGCTGTCTGCCGATTCCACGCGCATCTTCGATACCGTGGTCGCTGCCTACCTGCTGGATTCCGATCGCTCCGAGTTTGACGAGGACTATCTGGCCGATACTTATCTGCAGATGTCGCTGCCCGCGGCCCGCGGCGCGGAGGGCGCCAGAGAGGATGCGCCTGTGCCCGCTGCTCGCACGGCGGCCCTGACGTTGGCGCTCGTGGCCCCGCTGCGCGACCACATGGCGCGCGAGAACGCCGCAAACGTGTTCGACGGCATTGAGATGCCGCTCGTGCCGGTGCTCGCCAAGATGGAGCGCGCAGGCATGCTCGTGGACCCCGATCGCCTGCACAATCTGTCCGAGGGCTTGGCGACCCAGATTGCTGAGGTTGAGCGCAACATTCGCGACCTGGCCGGCGATGAGACCTTCAACATCGGCAGCCCTATGCAGCTC
This sequence comes from uncultured Collinsella sp., assembly GCA_900554455.1. Taxonomy (GTDB): domain Bacteria; phylum Actinomycetota; class Coriobacteriia; order Coriobacteriales; family Coriobacteriaceae; genus Collinsella. Next base: position 2,288 of record USHT01000225.1, on the reverse strand, counting down.
TCGCACGTACTCTTTGACGTGATGGGGCTTCCGACCAAGGGCCTCAAGAAGACCAAGCGTGGCTATTATTCGACCAACGCCAAGGTGTTGAGCGACCTTGCCCACGACCACGAGATCGTGCGCCAGATTCTGGACTGGCGCGAGAAGTCCAAGATCAAGTCGACGTATCTGGACACGCTGGGTCCGCTGCGCCGTGGCGACGGTCGTGTGCACACCACGTACAACCAGACCATTACGGCGACGGGACGTTTGTCCTCGAGCGACCCCAACCTGCAGAACATTCCGACGCGCTCTGAGCTCGGCCGCACGGTCAAGACGGCGTTCAGCGCGGGCGAGGGGTCGCTGTTCCTGGCCGTCGACTACTCGCAGATCGAGCTGCGCCTGCTCGCGCATCTCTCGGGTGACGAGCACTTGGTGCGCGCCTTTAACGAGGGTGAGGACTTCCATGCCGAGACGGCCGCGCGCGTATTTGGCGTGCCGGTGTCCGAGGTAACGCCCGACCTGCGCAGTCGCGCCAAGGCCGTGAACTTTGGCATTGTGTACGGCCAGCAGGCCTACGGTCTGTCGCAATCGTTGCACATCTCGATGGCCGAGTCGCGCGACATGATCGATCGCTATTACGAGGCCTACCCGGGCGTGCGCACGTTCCTGGACAACGTGGTGGCGCGTGCCAAGCAGACGGGCTACGCCGAGACCATGTATGGGCGTCGCCGCCACATTCCCGAGCTCAAGGCCAAAAACCCGCAGCTCCGCGGCTTCGGCGAGCGCACGGCCATGAATCACCCCATGCAGGGCACCGCAGCCGACATCATCAAAATCGCCATGGCCCGTGTGAGCCGCCGCCTGGAAGAAGAAGGCTTTGCCGCCCACATGATCCTGCAGGTACACGACGAACTGGACTTTGAGTGCCCCGTCAACGAAGTCGAGCGCCTAACCACCATGGTCCGCGACGTCATGGAGCACGTAGTGGACCTTCGCGTTCCCCTAATCGCCGAAGCCAGCACCGGCATAACCTGGGCCGATGCCAAGTAAAGACATGCCAACAACCCCAAAGTAACCAAAACAGAAGGGGGCTCCTTGCCAACAAGGAGCCCCCTTCATTCCAAACTATCAGCCAAGTATCCAGACGCCAAGACGCCATCCATGCGGCAAGCAAGTCACCGCAGGACCTGGCCGGGCGATGCGGGTAAGTTTTTCGTTCGGTCAGGTCCTGGGCTCGCTCGACGGCCACATTAAGTGGCCTTCGGCTCGTGCGGAACTCGCGATAAACCTTATGCCCCGCCCCTCCGGAGCCACACGGGAGGCAGGTTAACTAATTCGAGCCCGGCATTCAGAAAAGTCAGTGCAGCAAAATGGCGATGCGGATAGCGACATGGGCATGGTTTTCGTTGCGCGCACGGGTCCCCTGGGGAGCACTGTGCATTTTTGGGAGTTTTCAGCAGGCCGGGACAAATGCATACGCACCGGGCGCATCTAATTAGTCCCACGGTAGCCTTCGGCCGGCGATTTGGGTCGGCAGACGGGCCTCGTCGAGACAAACAAGCATGCCTCGCGCCACGTCGGACCCCAAAATGACGTCGATCTCCGCAATGCCACCCGACTGCAGCGGCACCGGCAGAGCTCGCGGTGCTGAATACTCCGTTTTTTGCACGGCACGGGCGGGGGTACATCAGGATCAGGAAGAACATCCCAGCCTTTTTATGCAATCTGTAATGGGAAGTATGCAAAACACCAAGAAACAGCATTGCTGATGTCCGAATTGAGCGCGGGGCAGCGGCGCCTCCGCCCCGCGCCCAAATCCAGCAGAGCGGGGACGCTCCTAGCGGACCCCCATTGGCAAACAAACGCGGCTCGAGCGCCATCCCAAAATAGGCTGCACGAGCCGCGTTTAACGGTACGACATGAATATTAGCGCTCGTAAATCAAGTTGCCCGCCAGGTAGGTGGCCTGAACCTTGGTGGCCTGGAGGTCTTGAGGGTCAATGGTGAGCGGGTTTTGGTCCAGGACTACCAGATCGGCGTATTTGCCGGGCTCCAGGCTGCCGAGGTTTTGCTCGTCGCCCGCTGCGTACGCGCTGCCAAGCGTGTAGTTGCGCAGGACCGTTGCCGCGTCGATACGCTCGCTCGGCAACCAGCCGCCCTCGGGCCAGTGGCTGCGGGGGTCCTGGCGCGTGATAGCCGTGTAGAGCACATTCATGCTGGTAACGGGCGTAATAGGGCTGTCGGTACCGAAGGCTTGGCGAATGCCGCGCTGCTTATAGGTCGCAAACGGCCACATGATGCGGCTGC
>USHT01000224.1 GCA_900554455.1 uncultured Collinsella sp. | reverse complement strand
TGTAATGTGGCAGGGCTGGCTCGAAGCAACCACGTTGAGCTTGCGCAGGCGGTCGATGTCCTCGGGCAGAAGGTTCTCCAGGTGCTCGAGCGTGTTATGGCCGTGCTGGGGCAGCCCGTACAGGTCGGAGGCCTCCTCAAAGATATCGAGCGCGGCATGGATGGCACCGTCGCCGATGACGTGGATGCGCACGGTGTGACCGCGCTCCGCGGCAGCGAGGACCAGTTTGCGCATACGCTCGGCCGGAACCGTCAGACGGCCCTGGTCGCCCGGGAAGCGCGGGTTGGCATAGGGCTCGGTGAGATAGGCCGTGTGTTCGCTCGACACGCCGTCGAAGAACTGCTTAAAGCCTGGCGCCGAGAGCAGCGCGTTGTTCGCGTAGCGGGTCTGCAGCTCTTCCAAGCGCGACTGGTCATCCAACAGCGTGGGGAACAGATGGGCGCGGATGCCCAACTTGCCGGCTGCCTGCAGTTTGTCGTAGACGTCGTCGCGGATAAAGTCGCAGCCCGGCATGGGCATGAGCGACATATCGCATATCGAGGTGATGCCCTGCTCGGCCATCCGCCTCATTTGATCGGCGTAAGCGCTTGCGATGCGATCCTCGCCCAGCCACTCAAGGCAGCGCGGTAGCAGCTGCATGGCAGCCGCCTCGTGAGCAATACCCGTGAGCTCGCCGTTTGCGTCCTTGTCGTAGCTACCGCCCGCTGGTGGCTCGCTGTCGCGCGTGACGCCGAGTGCATCGAGTGCGCGGCTGTTGAGCCACAGCGTGTGCCCGTCGCCCGAATACATAACACAGGGACGATCGGGGAATGCCACATCGAGCGACGCCTTGGTAGGATGCTCGGGCGGGTCCCAACGGTAGTCGCGCCAGCCCTGCGTCACAACCCAAGCGTCGTCGGGCAGGTCCTGGGAAAACTCGAGCGCATGTTGCACCAGCGCCGCCTCGGACGTGCCCATATCCATGAGCATGTACGGCGAGGAACCGACCGAGGTATGGAAGAAGTGCAGATGAGCGTCATGGAAACCGGGGCAGACAAACTGCTCGCCGTAGTCGATAACCGACGTAGCGGCAGGAGCGGCGGCGATCACGTCATCGGGCGCACCGACTGCGACGATACGGTCGCCTGCGATGGCAATCGCCAGCTCGCGGGTGGTATCGATGCCGTCTTGCGCGGTAAAGACGTTCTTGGAGCGGATAATCCGATCGATATGTTGCATGGGCATCCCCATCTCTGGCAGGAAATTCAACACCCCCGAGTGTACTCCCCCGCCCTTGTAACAAAACCCCAAGCGGCAAACGGCAACTTTACCAGCCCTAGCGGCAGGTGGCATACTGGAGAGAGCCTGTACGATTTTGCGATCAACCCAGCAAGGAGCAAATCGACCATGACGAAGACCAAGGCACAGCAGATTATGGCGGCGACCGAGGCTCGCGCGGCTGACGACGTCACCGCAGCCATCAAAGATATCGCTACCGAGTTTGAGCCCTATATCATCAAGCAGCGCCGCCACTTCCATAAGCACCCGGAGCTGAGCCTCGCCGAGGAGCGCACGACCTCCGACATCGCCAACCAGCTTGACGCCATGAATATCCCCTACGAGCGTCCCCTTAAGACGGGCCTTGTGGCGACCCTTCGCGGCACCGCGCCGGATGCCTACCGCGAGGACGGCACGCCACGCCGCCGCATCCTGCTGCGCGCCGACATCGATGCCCTGCCCGTCACCGAGCAGACCGGCGAGGAGTTCGCCAGCGTCAACGAGGGCTGCATGCACGCCTGCGGCCACGACTGCCATATCGCCATGATGCTCGGAACGCTGCAAATCCTGCGCCATATGACCGACGACATCCACGGCGAAGTTCGCATCGTATTCCAGCCCAGCGAGGAAAACGGCCAGGGCGCTAAGCTCATGATCGGCACGGGTGTGCTCGACGGCGTCGATGGCGCCTACGCCGCGCACATCTGGAGCGAGGTCGACGCCGGCACCGTGAGCTGCGAGCCCGGCCCGCGCATGGCCAATACCGACTGGTTCCGCATCGATGTCCGCGGCACCTCGTGCCATGGTGCCATGCCCCAGCGCGGTCACGACGCCGTCATGGTTGCCGCCGAGATTGTCAACGCCCTGCAGACCATCGTCTCGCGCGAAATCAGCCCCTACGAGCCGGCCGTCATCACCGTCGGCGAGCTGCACGGCGGCACCGCGCGCAACGTTATCGCCGGCACGGCCTACCTCGCCGGCACAGTGCGCACCTACGGCGATTCGACCCACGAGGAAATGCCGGAGCTCATGCGCCGCATCGTGGAGCATACCGCGGCAGCTCTGGGCGCCGAGGCAGAGCTCACCGACTACACCATCGCCAACTACAAGGTCGAAAACGACGCCGCCTCGAGCGAGCGCTGCCGTCAGGCTGTAATCAAGTGCCTGGGCCCCACCGGCCAAGGCCATTATCGCGGCACGCTTTCGGGCGAGGATTTTTCGGAGTACCTGCGTCGCGTACCGGGCGTGCTCGCCTTTATAGGTACGCGCAACCCCAAGATTGGCGCCACGTACGCCCAACATTCCTGCTTCTACAAGATCGACGAGACCGTGCTGGCAAAGGGCTCCATGGTGGCCGCCCAGTATGCTATCGACTTTTTGGCCGAGCCCACGCAAGAGGAGCTCGACGGCCCCGCGATTACCGCGGTCGCCGAAACCAACCCCGATCTGGCCGCCAAGTTGCGCTCTGCCAAGGCGACGACCGCCGAGGCTCGCGACGCCATCCATGATGCCCGAACGGCTCGCCATGCCGCGATCAAGGGCATCCACGACGCACGCGCTGCTGCACGCCGTGAGGAGAAGCACGACGAGTAATCGATTCGCTGGCATCTCGCAGTCATAGCCACATCGCGATGTCAAAGCGGGGG
>USHT01000223.1 GCA_900554455.1 uncultured Collinsella sp. | reverse complement strand
GTAGAACCGCTGCATCAAGGCACGCTCCGTCTGCTCCACCGTCTCCACGCCCTGCGTCAGAAGGTAGTCCGCCGCCGCGTCCAGCCCGGCGATACCGTGGCTGTTCAGCGTGCCGGCCTCCAGACGAGTGGGGAAGTCCTGCGGCTGCTCCCGGTCGAAGGAGTGGACGCCGCTGCCGCCCCGCAGCAGGGGGCGGATGTCCACGCCGGGACGGATGCACAGCCCGCCGGTACCCTGCGGCCCCATGAGCCCCTTGTGGCCGGTAAAGCACACAACATCGAGCCCCATGGCGTGCATATCGATATGCGCCGCGCCGGCAGACTGCGAGGCATCGACGATCACAAGCGCGCCGGCCGCATGAGCCATGGCGGCCACACGTGCAACGTCGACCGCGTTGCCGGTCACATTGGAGGCGTGCGTCACCACCACGGCACGCGTGCCCGGCGCGACCAAGCGCTCGAGCTCGTCGTAGTCAAGCACGCCGTTCGCGTCACAGCCCGCATGCTCAACGGTCACGTCCTGCTCTACCGCTAGGCGGTTGAGCGGACGCAGCACGGAGTTGTGCTCGAGCACCGTTGTGACCACACGGTCGCCGGGACGCCATTGATGACGGTGTTGAGCGCCGCCGTCGAGTTAGGCGTAAAGCATACATGGTCCGCTCTCGGGCAACCCAAAAGGCACGCGAGCTTGGCACGACAAGCGTGAATCGTACGAGCGGCATCGAGGGCACCCGACGTGGCGCCGCGTCCGGCATTGCCGAGCGAGCACATCGCCTGCGTCACGGCATCAATCACCGTTTGCGGCTTATGCATGGTCGTCGCCGCGTTATCCAGGTAGATCATCGCACGACCTCCCACATGTCGATCACCGTAAAACCCTCGGTGGGGACGCCCGCCGCGGCAAGCTCGCCGCGCAGCAGGTCCTCATCCGAAGGCAGCGCCTTCCACGCCAGACCGCAGCCGGCAGCGACCTCCCCGGGCACGGGAATCGTGCGCCCGGGAAGGCCGCGCTCGATGCATAGGGTCTCGCACCCCATGGCGGCCGCCGTGGTGGGAAACGTGATGACAAGCGCCGGGCGCTTCTCCCTCATGGCAACTCCAACCAATACGCTACGGGCGCACGACGCGCACGGCCTGCTCCATCTTCTCCACGATCACGTACATGTTGGTGACCTCGCCCACCGCAAGCTGGTCTTTAATGCCGTAGTGGTCCAGGCAGGTGCCACAGGTAAGAATCTCGACGCCCTGCTCGGCCAGTCCCTTAAGGTCGTCGAGCACCGGAGAGCCCTCGACGGTGAGCTTGGCACCGCCGTTGTAGAACAGCATGGTCGCGGGCAGTTCCTCCTGCTGCGTCACGGCAAAGATAAACGCCTTCATGAGCTTGTGGCCCAGCTCGTCGTCGCCACGGCCCATGCAATCGGTGTAGACGGAAATGACGAGTTTGCCCTTGCCGGCGCTGGTATCGCAGAAGGCAGCGCCATCCTGCTCGGGATCGGCAACGGCAACGGCGCCAGAGGTCGCCACGGTCACGTGCCACTCGGCGTCAGAAACCTTCTCGACCGAGGCCGTGCAGCCCTTCTCCTGCGCCATCTTGGAGATGTTCTTGACGGCGGTCTCGTTGTCGACCGAGGTCACGACGGCGCCCTCGCCATCGAGCTGTTTCAGGGCTTTGAGCGTCTTGACGACGGGCAGCGGGCAGGCATCGCCCATGGCATTGACTTCAATCTTGGTAGACATAGCAAATTCCTTTCGAAAGAACCGTTCTAGAGAACGGCAAACAGTTACATAAACGTGCGGGCTAGCGAACAACGCGGACGGCAGGACCGCCCGGCTCCGCCTCGCACACGCGCCCGACAACGGACGCGATGCGCCCCTCGGCATGCAGGCGACGCGCAAGCTCGTCCACATCCCTCGCGGGCGCCGCAATAAGCAAACCACCCGAAGTCTGCGGATCGTACAGCGCATCCAGTATGCCCGGCTCCAGGTCCTCGTCGGCAGCCACGCGCGGGCCAAAGAAGTCCTGGTTGCGGTAGGAGCCCGCGGGGATAATGCCCAGACGCGCCATGTCGAGCACCTGGTCAAAGAGCGGCACCGCCCCCGACGCAAGCTCAACCTGCACGCCCGAGCCCTCGGCCATCTCGCACGCGTGCCCGATCAGACCAAAGCCCGTAATGTCGGTGCAGCCGTGAAGCTCAAGTCCCTCGGCCAGACGAATCGGAGCCTCGTTGAGGGTACGCATCGAGTCAAACACGGCTGCGGCCTCGTCCTGCTCGATGAGCTCGCCCTTAATGGCCGTGGTGATGATGCCTGAGCCGATCGCCTTGGTCAGCAGCAGGACATCGCCCACGCGCGCGCCGCTGTTGGCGAGCATGTGGTCGAGCGCGACAAAGCCGCTCACGGACAGGCCGTACTTGGGCTCGTCGTCGTTGATGGTGTGGCCGCCCGCGATGGAGCAACCCGCCTCGACGCACTTGTCGGCACCGCCTGCCAAAATCTGCCCGGCAACCTCAACGCCCAGGCAACTGGGTATGCAGAGCAGGTTCATGGCATGGCTCGGCCGCCCGCCCATGGCGTAGATGTCCGACAGCGAGTTGGCCGCGGCGATCTGGCCAAACAGAAACGGGTCGTCGACCATCGGTGGAAAGAAGTCGATGGACTGCACAAGCCCCAGGTTCTCCCCTATGCGGAAGACGCTCGCATCGTCAGAGGTATCGAACCCCACGAGCAGGTTGTCGTTATGCACATTGGGTAAATCGCCCAGGACCTGGGCGAGGGCTCCAGGAGCCAACTTAGCGGCTCAACCGCTCGCAGCAGTCATGGACGTGAGCTTAATCTGATCGTCAGCCATCGATACCTCCTCTCATCGGTCAATCATTTCTCCCAGTATACGCATGAATGTGAGCCTGCGGCGGATGCATTAATTGAGC
>USHT01000222.1 GCA_900554455.1 uncultured Collinsella sp. | reverse complement strand
TTGCATCGGCTGTCCAAGACCTCATAGCCAGACCGCCGTACGCTTTCTTAAGCTATTCGACGATTGGCGCTCCGTGGCCCCAAGAACCTTCCATGCCGCACACGGTCGAGGCAAACCCGGCAGCAAAGTCGAGCGCGCGCTCGATGGCCTCGGCGCCATCCTCACCGCGCTTGGCGGAATCGAGATAGCACATCAAAAACGAGGTGAGGAACGAGTCGCCCGCCCCCATGGTGTCCTTCATGTCCGTTACCGGTTTAGCCAGCTGGCGGTAATAACGCTCGCCGTCGTAAGCAATGCAGCCCTCGGCGCCCGCCGTAGCCGACACAAAACGCGGACCCAGGCCCTTCACCCATGCCAGACGCTCGCGAATCTCGTCCTCACTCGCGGCATCCGCCGCACTAAAGAAAGCGAAATCGACGTAGGGCGCAATCTGCTCGTAGTACTCGTCGGTGGAGTCATCCGAAAAGTCAAAAGAGACCGTGACGCCCGCAGCCTTCAGCTTGGGCAGCTCGCGCTCGGTAAAGCAATAGTTGCCCGAATGAACCACATCGAACTGCTTCATGTACGAAAGGTCAAAGCGATCGAGGACATAGCGCGCATCGCCACGGATACCGCCCTCGTTGGAGCCGAGGAAGACACGGTCACCGTCAACGACGGTCACGCGAGCCGCTCCGTTCTCGCCAATCATCTGCTCGCACTTGTCAAGCTCGATACCTTCATCCTCGAGGCTTGCAATGACATGCTCGGCAGCGGCGTCATTGCCAAAAATGCCCATGTATGCGGAGCGTGCGGCACCGCATTTCTTGGCATAAACGGCGAAGTTCACCGCGTTGCCGCCAGGATACATGGTGTGGATATGCTCGTAGCGATCGACGACGTTGTCGCCAAATCCGAGCGCGTTAACGTTAAATGCCATGGCCTTTGCCCCTTCTAGTACTCGACAACACCCATATAGCGACGGAAATCGGGATCGTGATCAAACACCTTGCCGCGTGCAGCACGCAGCTCGCAGTTCATGGCGTAGAACAGCACCGGGTCCAGATAGGCACGGACGCTCGCCGGCACGGCTTCCATACCGTACTCCTTGGCATCGAGCACCATCAGCGTATCGGTATGCGTCTTAAGGAACGCCAGGGCGCGCTCGTCCATAGCACGGCACTCGCTGGAGCCCATCTGCAGGAAGTAAAAAACGCCATCCTGAGTAGCCTCGAAGGGGCCGTGGAAGTACTCGGCAGAGTGGATGTAGCTACAGTGCTGCCACTGCATCTCCATAAGAGAGCAGATAGCGAAACCGTAGGTCTGGCTAAAGTTGGGACCGCTGCCCAGAATGTAGAAGAACTCGTGCTCCTGGCAAAGCTTGGCAAAGCGATCGCCCAGCTCGGCATTTACCTTCTCGCGTGCCGGGGGAAGAATCTTATCCATCTCGGCGATACCGGCATACATATCGGCAAGATCGGCGTAGCCCTCCTGCTGATCGAGCAGCTCGGCCGCAAGCGACAGCGAAATGCCAGCGGGGACCTCGGCCTGCGGCACGCCCTCGCCCCACGGGTAGACCCACGTGGTCCACTTGCCGGAGTCGATCTTAGATCCAGCGTTGTCGGTCTGGGCGATCACCGTAGCGCCGGCAGCAAGGGCAATCTCGCAGCCCTCGACGACCTCAGGGGTGTTGCCACTGTGGCTACAAGCGATGACCAGGGACTTCTCGCCCAGACGACGCGGACGCATGATATCGAACTCGCGAGCCGTATAGATATACGAAGTGAAGGTGGTTGCCTCGCGCTGCAGAAGCTCATGGGCCGGGATCAAATCGATCATGGAGCCACCGCAAGCAATCCAGTAGACGCTGTCGAACTTGCCCTTCTCGGCAATTGCCTCTTTGATCAGATCGTGTGCGTTCATATCCAGTTCCTTTCTTGTTTGGCCGCAATCAATGACGTTGGCTGCGTGGCCGATAGTTGTTTTAGTCAATCAGATATTTCTCGAATGCGGCCATGTTCTTGGCATCTGCCGCCGCCGGATCATCGTAGTAACGACCGTCCGTGATTTCCTGGCCCAGCATGCCGTCGAAACCATGGGCGTTGAGTGTGGCGACGAAGGCGTCCATATCGTGCTTGCCATCGCCCCACACCAGATGGCCATACGGGTCACCGTCGATAAAGTGCATCTCGTGAATTGCCCCATCACCAAAGGTGGCAAACCAGTCCTCGAGCGTCTCGCCAGCAACGCCCATCGCGGTTGTATCAACCATGGGCTGTAAGTACGGGCTCGCGACCTCGTCAATCATGCGCTTCGCATCGGAAACCGTCGTCACAAGGTTGCTCTCCTCGGGACGCAGGCTTTCCATCGTAAGCACCAGACCGTGCTCGCCGGCATACTCCGCCAGAATGGACAAGTGCTCGCGGCTGCGCTTCCAGGCTTCCTCGCGGTCCTCGTCCCAGTCGCCCCAGCCCGAGTTGACGGACATACGGTCGCACCCAAGTACCTCGGCAAGCTCAATGCCGTGCTTAAAGTACGCCAGGCTGCGCTGTTCATGCAGCGGTTTGCGTGCGCAGTACTGCCAAGGATAGACAACGTTCTCGGGGCACAGAGTACGATACCTAAGCCCACGGTCTGCAGCCTTTTTCGCCAGGACCTCAGCCTCAAAGTAGCCCGTGTGGTCGAGCGTCACATGCGGCTCTGCGCACCACAGCTCAATGGACTCAAAGCCCAAACGCTGCTGCACATCAAGGAAGTAATCGAGCGACCACATGATGTAGTGGATATTCATGCCCGCAATCTGCTCGCGGCGCAGCGTCGGTTTGGATTCAGACATCTTATGCCTCCTTATTTCGATCGAACACGATTTGTCCGTCCGACATCGTCATATCAACCGCAAGATCGCGTGCGTCGCGATAATCGAGGTCAAACACATCCCGATCGAGCACGCA
>USHT01000221.1 GCA_900554455.1 uncultured Collinsella sp. | reverse complement strand
CAGTGTCATCAATGCGGTATGGGGCATCGAATTTTCGCTTGGGGTCCGAATTGCCATCGAGCTTGCCTTTGTGTGGGGCGTCACGGTCATGGCAATGCAGCCGGTGGCCGAGGCCGATTGGGTCATGGATGGCGGCGCCGTCATCAAGGTGCTCATTACCGCCGTGGTGGGAATCATCGGCATCTGGTTTGCCTGCAACAACGGCTTTGCCAACGATATGTCGTTTAAGACATTTGTCCCCGATCTGGGAGACACTAACTCACTGACGTATCTTTCAATCATCCTATTCAACTTTATGGGCTTTGAGGTGGTCGCGACCTTTGCCAGCACGATGGAGAACCCATCGCGCGATATCCCCAAGGCGGTTATCGCCGGTGGCGTTGCCATCGCGGCGATCTACATTATCTGTGGCATCGGTATTGGAGCCGCGGTTCCCACCGAGCAGCTTTCACTCGATTCGGGCATTGTGGACGCGGTTGCCGCCATGGTGGGGCGCGCTCACCCGCTGACGATGGTCGTGGGCGTGGCCTTTCTGGTAACGCTGTTTGCCAACATGATCTGTTGGAGCTTTGGCGTCAACAACGTGGCGAGCTATGCCGCGCGCCATGGCAACATGCCGCGTTCCTTTGCGCTGGTGTCCAAGAAGACCGGCATGCCCAACGGCTCGGCACTCATTAACGGTTGTTTTGCCAGCTTGGTGCTGCTACTTCAGATTCCGCTGGGTGAAGGTTCCGACGTCTTTTGGGTCTTCTTCTCGATGAACGTCGTCTTTCTGCTCATGAGCTATATCCCGATGTTCCCGGCGTTTTGGCGCCTGCGTAAATACGACGACCGCCCGCGTGTGTTTCGCGCGCCCTTCGAGGGCAAGGTGCTTGCGGTAGCGCTTGCGGTGCCGGTGGTAGAACTCGTGCTTTCGATTGTTGCGACAATCGTGCCGCTTAACAGCTCGCCCGTCGAGATGTCAAAGTTGCCGATCCTCATGGGTGTGGTGATCGGCGTGTTGCTGGGCGAGGTTTCGCGCCTCATATCGCGCCGCGGCCGCAGCATCGACAATCCCGGCGTTGGCGCAAGGGGGACAGGTCGCTTTGCACCAAAACAGTAGCGCCGCGAGTTGTGCGGTGCTAGATGCATCTTGGATTACTGCTCACGCTGCTCGGGATCAGATGCGAGCTTGGGTGCAAAGTAGGGGACGTGGCCCAGGTAGGGGCAGCTGTCCGAACGCGCCTCAACGGCGCAGGGGACATTGTCGTAGGTCATGGAAGAACCGAGTCGGGTGATGGCCTTGGCGGCGGGCGCGACGAGCATCTTGAGCGGAGCGATCGGTGTCATGGCATCTCCTTTCATCGGTGAGACACAGCTTGTTTATCTAAACGATACAGTACGTTTAATCGGTGAGTCTAATCTTGCGGCAAAGAATCTGTCAACATCCTATGTCGGTCATCTTTTTTGACGAGTACAATCGGCTCAAATACGACTACGCCGTTACCTTTAGCGAGCCGCTGCAGCACCCCTTGCTGCGCTGCGTGCTTAGTATTGCCATCTATGCCTGCGTGGTGCTATGGATGTTTGCGCGCTTGCGCAAAAGACCGACGTCGCGCATGCTCGGACTCGCTATCGTGCCGTTTTCAATCTTGCAATTGCTGCTGGTGCCTCGCAGCGGCGCTGCCGGAGAGGTGCAGCAGTATCTCTTTTGGCTCACGCGTGACCTGGGCAATGTAGGATGTCTTGCCTATGCCGCCTGGCATTACCGGTACAGAGCAACGCGTGTTGAGAAACTCGACCTCGACCGCTCAAAGCTCTTTTGGAAGGTGGCCTTCGTTCTTGTGTTTTGCGTGATCGCCGAGGACACCTACATGATCTTGTTCTGCCGCCCCGACTCCCAAAACCCCGTCATCGGCCTCTTTTTGTGGTATCTGTCCGAGCGCAATATCTCCGAAAACGTGCTGCTCGTGGTATGCGCGGCTCAGCTTTTTTGCCAGTTTAGCCATATCCTGCGTGTGTATGCCCGTCATCCGCGTGCCGATGAGGACGTGGCAGCCGAGAGCGCAAGCTCTGAGGACGATCTCGCATCGCGTGTGGTGATTTATGCCGACGCCCATAAGCTGTCACGGCGCGAGCAGGAGGTGCTCACGCTGGTGCTGAAGGGCAACGACGCCCAAAACATCGCCAGCGAGTTGGTCATCAGCCCTGGCACGGTCAAGGCACACTTGCATCGCATCTACGTTAAAAGCGGCGTCTCCAACCGAGATGACCTTATAGATACCTTTTGGCGTTCCTAGCCTCATTCTTCCTCGCATGCGGGTCTTGCTGTGTGGGCGGCCACACCGTTGGGCGTAATGAAGCGGTAATAATCTCAGACAATAAACCTGCAGGTAAAGCGTGTAAACCTGCTTAAACTGACCGTTTGCGGTCCCTGGCCTTGGCACGGATTTGCCCCTGTGTATCAATGGGTGTAGCGCGAAGCCGCGGACGTGGGACAGACGTCCGAGCACGGCTTGTAGGCACGCGCCGATGCGGGAGCGCTACGCTCCCAACCGAGTGCCCACGCGGGCGGTGCGTCCGCGTTGCAACCAAAGATGCCCGAGGAGGCTCACATGGACAAGGCTGATGTAGTTATCAAGAGCGACGCCGTCTTTACCGGCGATGGGCTCGAGCCGTTTAAGGGCGGCGTTGCCGTGCGGGGCGATAAAATCGTTGCCTGCGGTGACGATGCTCACCTGGCACCGTTTATCGGTCCCGATACCGAGGTGCGCGACTTTGGCGACCAGCTCGTCATGCCCGGCCTGATCGACTCGCACACGCATTTTGCCCAGGGCGCGTTTATGACCGACCCCGATTTTGCCGTCAACCTCATCGACTGCACCAGTTTTGAGATGGCGATGGAACGTGTCGTGGCGTTTGCGGCCGACACGTTCCATCGCCATCTCAAAACTGGTG
>USHT01000220.1 GCA_900554455.1 uncultured Collinsella sp. | reverse complement strand
TTGCGCCAGATTCGCCGCTCCGATACCCGGCCCGATTTCCGCTCTCCCGAGCATGCTGCGCGCCTGTTTGAGCATCGCCGTCCGCTGTATCGTCAAGCAGCCGATATTACCCTTGATATTCGCAACAAGTCCTTCGAGGACGTTTCCTACCTTTGTGCCGAGATGCTTTTGGAGCGTGGACTGCTATGATTCGCCGTCAACTGATCAATTTCCAAAACCGCAGCGTCGATGTCCGTGTCGGATTGGGCGCGTTCGATGAGTTGTCGCGCATGTTTGCCTCGACTGTGGGCAAGCCTAAGCGCGCGATGGTGGTTTGGAACGACACCACATCCGAGCGTTTTGGTGAGGCCGTCGAGCATGCGCTGATCGACGCCGGTTTTGCCGTGTCGCTGCTCGTCCTCGAGGTTTCGCCTTCCGGCGCTACGCTGACCGATGCCGATACCGTCTTTGGCGCCCTGTCGGATAACGGCATTACCTGCGACGATCTCGTTGTCGCTGTCGGCGACACGGCGACCTGCTCGGTCGTTTGCTGGTGTGCCAATCAGTGGTGCGGTCGCACCGAGTGCGCCTTGCTGCCGACGACGTTCGACGCCATGCTCACGGTCGCGACGACCATGAAGCCGCTCGTCGCCTCGTCGGCGCATGCGCTTCCCGCTATCGCGTTCCGTCCCGAGCCGGGCTTGGTCGTGTGTGACCTCGACCTTGTTCGCGAGACGGACCCCGAGGACCTCAAGCTCGGCTATGCGATACTTGTTGGCACCATGCTTTCGAGCAGCAAGTCCCGCTGGAATCAGTTTACTGAGACCGTCCCCGAGATTCTCGCGGGAGAGGAGGTCGCGCTCGTCAATGCCGTTCAGTGGTCTCAGACTGCCCGCAAGGATGTACTGATGGCCACGAACCCGAGCGCCCGCCATGCACTCGATTTTGGCAAGACGGGGGAGCGTGCCCTGCACGCCTGCTTGGGCGATGCCGCTTCGCAGGTCCCTGCCTACCAGCTGTTGTCCGAGGGCATGCGCTTTGAGGCGCGCCTAGCACATGATGCCTGCGACTTCGATATCGATTACGTCTTTGATGTCGATGACTGCCTAGAGGACTTTGGTATCGAGGAGCTTGCCTTCGACCTGGAGCCCGCCGCATATATCGAGGAGTTCCGCAGGCAACAGTTTGTCCGCTCGAACCGCAGCATGTTGCCGCTGCCCGCGGCACTCGGCGCCATTCGTCTAACGAACGTTGAGGACGAGGTTCTGGAGCGCCATGCTCACGCCTACTTGGCTTCTCGCAAAGAACTTCTCTAAGATTTATTGACTTCCATCGTCTTTCGTATCATGTTGAGGGGCGGGTTTCCAATCGGTCGCGGATCGCATGCGATTCCGTCGTTCGGTTGAGGCCCGTCCCGCACTTTTTGAGACAACAAGAAAGGAATCTGCATGTCTGAGTTTTCTGCCGGTCCTGCCGGTCGTATCGAGCGTGTCCGTACCCTGATGGTCGAGCGCGGCTACGATGCCATCGTGGTGCGCGACGAGGCCAACCTTCGTTGGCTTACGGGTGTGAAGGGCGTCTTCGACTACACCTTCGAGTTTCCGCACGCCGCGTTTATTACGGCAGATCAGTGCCTGCTCCACACCGACTCGCGATACCTCAACAGCTTTGAGGAGAACACGCCCGCCGGCAGCCCCTGGGTCTACGACATGGACGAGGGCACCATCCCCGGTTGGGTCGCCGGCAAGATCGCGGCCAACAAGTGCCGCGTCTGTGCTGTCGAGGACGACATGCAGATCAACTTCTACCAGGGCATCCAGCGTGGTCTGGAGGATCGTTCCGTCGCCTGCATGTTGCCGCTGATGCATGACGACATTCGCAAGATGCGCGCTATCAAGGACGCCGAGGAGATCGAGCTCATGCGCCATGCGCAGTCGATCACCGATGCCGCCTTCCAGCACATGCTCGGGTTTATTAAGCCCGGTATGACCGAGAAGCAGGTTCGCAACGAGCTCGAGAACTTTATGTTCGCCAACGGCGCCGACAGCCTGGCCTTTGGCTCTATTGTGGCGAGCGGTCCCAACACCGCCAACCCGCACGCCGTGCCGAGTGACCGCGTGATCGAGAAGGGCGACTTCGTCCTCATGGATTACGGCGCGGGCTACTGCGATTATCGTTCCGACATGACGCGCACCGTCGTGATGGGCGAGCCCACGCAGGAGCAGCTCGACCTGTACGCACTCGTGCGCCGCACGCACGAGGAATGCGTCGCCGCCATCCATCCGGGCGTCGAGGGCAACGACATCTTCAAGCTCTCTAAGAAGATCATCGGCGATGCCGGCTATGGTGATTACTACAACCATGGTCTGGGCCACGGCGTGGGCATCGACATCCATGAGCTGCCCAACTTCAACCGCAGCAAGAATATCATCGAGGTCGGCTCGGTTATCACCATGGAGCCCGGCGTCTACCTGCCCGGTGTGGGCGGCGTGCGCCTGGAGGACTACGGCGTGGTCACCGAGAACGGCTACGAGCCCTTCACCAAGACGCCGCACGACCTGCACATCATCGATTGCTAATGCACTTCGGTAGATTTTGAGGCATGTCCCAAAAATCTACTTTTGTGGGGCGGGGCGTCCGGATCGATTCGGACGCCCCGCGTTCTCTTTTTATGCGCTCGCTGCAGCAGCCGTCTGCAAGTGTATAATTTCTGTCGTATGTAATTTGGACGCTTGTGCGTTCTGCCCATAACAAGAAAGGTCGCTATGCCTACCATTTCTACCGCCGACTTCAAGAACGGCCTCGGTCTCCGCATTAAGGACAAGGTCTACACCATCGTCGAGTTCCAGCATGTCAAGCCGGGCAAGGGCGGCGCGTTTGTGCGCTACAAGACCCGCGACATCAAGAGCGGCCGCGTCGTCGAGAACACCTGCAACGCCGGTACCAAGTTCGAGAGTGTCATGCTCAC
>USHT01000219.1 GCA_900554455.1 uncultured Collinsella sp. | reverse complement strand
CGGCGTAGCGGTCGACGATGCCTTTCAACGCGTCGGCGAACGAGTCGTCCAGGAAATGCAAGCGCGAGAAGTTGCAGTTCAGCGGCACGATGACCGCGCCCTTGTCGAGACGGTCGCGCAGGAAGCGGGCGAAGAAGTCGGCCGGGACAAAGACGCCGCCGACGTGGCCAAAGTGAAGGCCCTTGTTGCCGTAGGGCTCGCCGGCGGTAACGATGGCGCGGCGAGGCCAGCTGGGACGGTCGTTCATGGAGTATTTGGATGCCATGGGACTCCTTCGCATATGGTGAGAGCGCGGCCGGGCGCAAGGCCTGGCGACGCGGTGGTCAATTCGTGCATATCGTTCGACATTATCGCACATGCGGACGGGTACGTGGCAGGGGCGCTATCCTAAGATGCTATGAATGAGATTTCCAACATACATGCGTTTGAAGACGAGGAATTTCTGCACGCTTGCTTCGTGTGGGGGATGGTCGTAGTCGGCGTGTTTGCCGTGTGCCTGGTGCCGGTGTTTATGCTGCTGGGCGGGCCTGCAGACTTGGATGCGGCTGACGCGGGTGGCTGGACGGCCGTTTTGGGCTGGATAGTCGGCTTGGCTGCGGTTTCGGCGGCGTCATTTGCCGTGCACGAGCTGGTGCACGGTGTGTTTTTTAAGCTGCTGGCGCCTGCGGGCGCGAAGGTGACCTTTGGGGCGAATCGCGAGACGGCGATGATTTATGCCTGCGCCGAGGGCGTTGTGTATTCTCGCCGGCGGTACGTGGCGGTTTGCCTGGCACCGACGGTTGTTGTGACGACAGCGTTTGCCTTGGGGTTTGCGTTCTCGGGCTATCCGCTTTTGTGCTACCTGGCGGCCGGCTTGCATTTATCGGGCTGTGTGGGCGACTGGTATTACGTGCGGACCATCCTGCGCGACCGCCGCATTGTCGCCTGCGAGGATACGTCCTTTGGCGTGCGCTTTTTTGGGTGAGGAGATGTCGATGAAGCCGTTGTTGCTGCATGCATGTTGTGCACCATGCTCGCTTGAGCCGGTCCGCCTGCTGCGCGAGGAGGGGTTTGAGCCCACGATTTGCTGGACCAACCCCAATATTCAGCCGCACGATGAATGGCAGCGTCGCCTGGACGAGCTGCGCCGGTGGTGTGCCGATGGCGACATCGAGCTCATCGAGGCGGGGGAGGACCGCGAGCGCTGGGAGGCCGGCGTGGCCCCGCTGGGCGCCGATCGGCCCCGTCGCTGTCGTGCGTGCTATGCCCTGCGCTTGGCCGAGGCGTGCCGTGTGGCCCAGGAATGCGGGTTTGAATACGTGGGCACGACGCTCGCCGTCTCGCCGTATCAGCTGTTCGACACCTGCAATGATGTGCTCGAGCGCCTGGCGGCCGCACATGGGCTCACGCCGGTGATTCGCGATTTTCGCCCGTATTACCCCGAGGCCACGCGTCGTTCGCGTGAGCTTGGCATGTATCGGCAGAACTACTGTGGTTGCCGCTTCTCGGCCGTCGAGGCGGCCATGGACCGCGCCCGCATCCGCGACGAGCGTAAAGCCGCCAAAAAGTAGTTCATTTGGGCTGGGGCTTTGAGCTGTCTGTGCGGTACGGTCGTTTTTGGGAAAGTCGATTTAATTAAGCGTGTGATCGTGGCTCGCTTGATACCAAACGACGACTCCTATGATTCTAATCCTCCGTTTGTTAAACATCAGATCCGGACTTGCTGTTGCATATGAATGGGACGACAGCACAATCATGTCGTTTCCTTCTGCAAATCGCCTAATTACCGGTGTTTTACCGTCTGCGAGCGCCAATACAGTACAGCCGTTCCAAGGCTTTGCGGTGGTATCGACAAGTAGTAAGCTGCCGGGAGGGTAAATGCGGGACATTTCGTCACCTTTGATTTTAACGAAAACGCTATGTGGGTGACGCTTGGCTACGTCTACAGGCGCGCAAGCATTTTGTTGGCTGTGCGTGATGCGGCGCTTTTGCGATTCGATATCGATGACGGGAAATGCGCCCTCCATTTCGTGGATAGCAGGGTCTTCGTCGGTGACGATTCTTTTATTTGCGAGCTTTACGGCCAAACCGTTTTCCTCGCCAACAAGTTCATCGCGGGTGCAACCGAAGAGCGCTTGTAACTTTTCAATATGGCGCTCACGGGGGGCATACCGACTTTTTTCCCAACGACAAACGGTCTCTTTAGATACCCCCAACATCTCTGCAAGTTGCGCCTGACCAAGATGCTCCATGGTGCGGAGTTTACGAATATTTGCCCCGAAGCCCATGGCTATAGATCCTCTCGCCACAGAGGGAGGCATAGACAGTTTGTGCCACCATAGCCTTTGGTGAGCTCGTCAATGGATAACGGGAATAATTCCATTCCTGCTTTCTCAAGCGCTTCGTTGGTCCAAACGTTTTCTTCATATACGCATAGTTTTCCTGGCGAGAGCGCAAGGATAGACGTTGCGTTGTTCCGGCGCTCTCTTTCGTAGGCGGTTTGATTCCCGCCTCCGCAGTCAATTACTTTTATTGGTTCGCAACAGGCTGCAGAGAGTATTTCCGGAATCGTGCGATCGATAGGAGTGATCGTAAGGCCCTTTCCGGATCGTTTTAGTTGAATGCTGTATGCATCAACGGCATTGCATATCTCACGATCGATGAGGAACGCGTCGTGATCAATTCTACTTATGAACGTATCGAGGTGGATACGCAGCCCGTCAGAGGGGACTCGAATCGCAATTAGCTCGGTGGTCTGGAATTTATTTGAGGTCAGGAGCTCTTTGGCAAGTGACTCGACGGCGGCGGGTTCAGTTCGGTCAGAGATTCCAACTAATAATGTCTTAGCACTGATAACAAGAATGTCTCCGCCTTCGATATGGTAACTACTCCTGTTCAAATCACATACCGGGGTTTCTCCCATGATCTTGTGGTGGGTGAATATCTGCCGGTATAAGGCGACCTCACGATCAC
>USHT01000218.1 GCA_900554455.1 uncultured Collinsella sp. | reverse complement strand
CTTCAGCGCTTCCAGCACGGCAACGTGGCTCTCGCGCAGGTCGGGCATGAGGGTGCGTGCGCTGTCGATATCGTTGGCGCGCAGTGCATCGGTGACTCGCGCGGCCAGGTCGTAAAGGCGCACGAACGACAAGTTGCCGGCGACGCCTTTGAGCGAATGGGCTTCGCGCTCGGCTGCGGCTGCGTCGCCGCTGGCCATCGCGGCTTCGAGCGCATCGACATGCGGGTCGTCCAGGTACTTCACGGCGATGCGGGCGAACAGGGACTCGTTGCCGCAGAATCGCTCCATCGCTTCGGCGTAATCGATGCCGTACCGTGCAAGCATTGCCGTCTGATCGTTCGTCATGGTCTCACTCTCCTGCGTGCTTTTTGTCGAACGCCCCCATTGCGTGGCGCACGACCATGATAGAGGGTGAGGGGCGTGCGCGTCGGGTCGGCAGGGGTCACGTTAGCCGAACGTTACTTCTCTGACCCGTCCTCTACGAAGACGCCCTCTTGGTTGAATACGGCCGAGAACGTCTTGAAGAACACCTTAACGTCGAGCGGGAAGGACACGTTGCGCACGTAGTGCACGTCGAGCGCCAGACGGTCGTGCCAGGGCAGCGAGTTGCGTCCGTACACGGCGGCGTACCCGGTGATGCCGGGCTTCACGGCCAGGCGCTGCAGGTCGTACTCGGTGTACTCGGCCACCTCGTTGGGCAGCGGCGGGCGCGGACCGACGACGGACATCTGGCCCAGGAACACGTTGACGAACTGCGGGAACTCGTCGATGGAGTGCTTGCGGATGAACTTGCCGATCCTGGTGACGCGCGGGTCGTCCTTCATCTTGAACATGGCGCCGTCGATCTCGTTTTGATCCATTAGCTCGACGAGGCGCTCGTCGGCGTCCTTGTACATGGAACGGAACTTCCACATGCGGAACGTGGTCAGGCTGCCGTCGGGGCGGGTCTGGCCCACGCGGATCTGGCTGTAGAACGGGTTGCCCTCGCTCTCCAGACGGATAGCCGCGGCGAGCACAAGGCTGGGTATGGCGATGACGGCCAGCACGCAGCCGCTGAACACGATGTCGAACGCGCGCTTCACAGCACGGTAGGCCAGGCGCGAGCGGTCCCAGTCCATGATGGATTGCATGGCCTTGTAGCGGCCAGCGCCTTCGCGCCGGTCCATGGCCTGAGCAATCAGCGCCGCCCCCGCGGGCGCATCCGTTGCATATTGAGGTTTATCCGACACGTTCTCTTCCAAAAGTTTGTCCCCAGGTCGGGAATCCTCCCTGTTCTGTGTGGCAATCGCCCGCAGCTAGGCGATTGCCTTTTTAAGGTTTCGCATTACACGCTGCTCGGCCGAAAGCACGGCAAGGCCAACGCGCGTAGTCACTCGTCGACCGCACAGGTCGAGCTCCAAATAAGCAGTGCTCTTGCGTCTGTTGATGGTTTTGATAAGGCCTTCGTGGCCCAGCAGCGGACCTGCCGTAACTACGACCTGGTCACCGTCTTTTAGGGCCTCGCTCATGGGCACTACGCGGTCTCCCCTGTGCGTAAAGCCGCCAATAAGCTGGACCTCTTCTTTTGCCAGCGGCACAAACTGACCGTCCTGGGCAAGCACCCGGGCAAAGTCGTCCATGCGCAGCAGATACTGTTGCACGGTGCGGGGATCTGCCGTATCGCAGATAAGATATCCGGGAAAAAGCGACTTGGTCGTATTGACCCATTCGCCGTGTACCTTGATCTCGGTTTGATATTGGGGATAAAAGAGCTCTTGCATGGCACTCGCCGGCACCACTCGCTCGATGCGCTCGCGCATTACGTCTTCGCGACCGTTAATGACCTGGATCACATACCACACGAGCACCACCCCCTTGCTGTCTTACGTGTGGCTCACGAGGTTTGGGTATGGCTTCGCCAGGGCGCCTGTGCGCGAAGGCGCTCCATATTCAAACCCTGAGCCCAGTCAGACAAGCACGTGGCTCTGCCCCACCGTGAACGGTATGTATAAATGCAGTTGCTAGAGACGCGGACGTGTATCGCAAAATGAACGCGTCTCCAGCTGGCTGCGTGCGGCCCAGTCAAGCGGGTACAAAACTGGAACGCACGCAAACAGTTGCAGTACTGCTACGCTTTAGCATGCAAACAATAGCTATTTACACCTAAGAATTAATTCGATGCAAAAAACAAAGTTGCATGACTTCTTTATTGGAGCTCGTGGTGTTTCTGGCACCGCCGTTACGGCCGGATGCTGATCGACCCTGCGCTTTGTGGCTTGCTAAAGCCGTGAGCACAGTTGAACTCATGTAACGCTAAGTATCCTAGCACAAGCTGGTAACGAAACTGATTTGGCTTGTGGTGGACAACATATCGTTCATTTAGCGTGTTCAAGGGTGTTGTTTTGGAATGTTGTTCACGTTGGCGCAGGTTTATGGGAGTTTGTGGGTTGGTGAGCACTGCCTAAGCTGTATTGCTGGCGGCGTAAATTGCTCAAACTATTATGCTTGGCTAACAAACTTTGTACAAAACCGGGAAGGTAATTGCACAACTTTTTGTGGGGCGCGAGCGGGCGTCGCATTGCGAGGATGCTCATCGCACAATAGACACGCCTGGTTACAGAGTCAACGCATTTCGTGGCAGATTCTTGGACAACTATTGGGATGCAGCTAGTTGTGGACGTAAGGTTATCGTGCGAGGTTGACGATCACGTCTCCCAGCGCGAGGCTCTCAGAAAATGGCGGAGAATAAATATAGAACATGAGTTCTATATCTGATAGAATAGAGACAAAGGTATACGGGCAACGTGAGCCGGTACGGAGGCCCCCAATGGTACGTATCGGCGGGATGGATGCTGCATTTACGGCGACCGTCACTCAGAGCCCTTAGGCAGGTACGCGCTCCTGCTGGCCGGCACCAAAAAAGTTCGGCAGACAATCGAGTATCGAATTGGACATGCATGTACCCAATGGATTGA
>USHT01000217.1 GCA_900554455.1 uncultured Collinsella sp. | reverse complement strand
TTGACGGTGTGATCATCTCCAAGCTCGACGGCGATGCCCGTGGCGGTGGTGCACTTTCGGTGCGTCAGGTGACCGGTAAGCCCATCAAGTTTGTGAGCATGGGCGAGAAACCCGATTCGCTTGAGCCGTTCTATCCCGATCGCATGGCCAAGCGCATCTTAGGCATGGGCGATGTTGTCGGCATTATCGAGAAGGCCCAGGAGGCAGCCGACGCCGAGCAGCTTGAGGCTGCCGAGCGCATGCTGCGCGAGGGCTTTACCATGAACGATATGCTCGACCAGATGAAAGCCGTCAAAAAGATGGGCGGCATGAAGGGTATCCTGGGCATGCTCCCCGGTGGTCAGCGTGCGCTCAACCAGATGGGCGGCAACCTGGACGAGGGCATCTTCGATAAGAACGAGGCCATCATCATGTCGATGACCAAGGAGGAGCGCCTGCGTCCCTCCATCATCAACGGCCAGCGCCGCGCCCGCATTGCCAAGGGAGCCGGCGTAACTCCCACCGAGGTAAACAGCCTTATGAAGCAGTGGGGCGAGATGAATAAGATGATGGGCCGCATGCGCACGATGGCCAATCAGGCACAGGCCGGCGGCAAGAAGGGCAAAAAGGGAAAGAAGGGCAAGAAGATGCGCATGCCCAATATCCCTGGCCTGGACGCTATGGGTCTGGGCGGCATGGGCGGCCTGGGAACGGGCGGCCCCAAGTCCGATATGGACCTGCTGCGCCAGATGGAAGCGCAGATGCGCAATAAGAAATAGGGCTGTAATTTCAGCTTGATATGGCAAAGGCCACTCGGAAGCTGCCGGGTGACCTTTGTTGTTGGCTTTGATTGTTGAGTTGCGTTCGGCGTCACTCCTCGAGCTCGTGGTACCGTGCCGTTAGTGGCAGCCGCAGCCCTCGTGGCCCTCGTGCTCGTGATGGCCGTGGCAGCTGCAGGACTCGCCATGTTCGTGGGCGTGGTCGTGGTCATGGCCGTGGCAGCCGCACGTGGCCTCGCCGTTCTGTGCGAGCGTGCCGGCGATAAGGGCCTCGACGCAAGCGTCGCAGCTGCCCTGGGCACCTGCGTATACCGTGATGCCGGCTTGGGCAAGCGCGTTGATGGCGCCACCGCCGATGCCGCCGCAGATGAGCGTGTCCACACCTCCGTTGGCGAGCAGGCCCGCCAGGGCACCGTGGCCGGTGCCGCCGGTGCCCACGACCTGCTCGTTGAGCACCTTGCCGTCCTGAATGTCGTAGATCTTGAACTGCTCGCTGCGGCCAAAGTGCATAAAGATGTTGCCGTTGTCGTACGTGGTTGCTACCCTCATGGTGTCGACCTCCTTTGCTGGCCATACGGCCGTCGTCGAGGCGATGGGGGAGTACGCGATATTGCCGCCCTCGATGACGAGCGCTCGTCCGTTGACCAGCGCATCGGCCACCTTGCGATGCGCGCGGCTGCAAATGGCCGCCACCGTTGCACGGGCGATGCCCATCTGCTGGGCGACCGCCTCTTGGTTGAGACCTTCCAGGTCGCACAGGCGCAGCACCTCAAGCTCGTCGACGGTCATGTCGATGGCATCACCGCTGGCCAGGCCATCGGGGGTGAAGCCGCGGTATTCGGGGATGATCCCGACGCGGCGCAGTTTTTCGCGTCTTCCTGCCATGCACACTCCTTATCTGACATATGTCAACAATAGGATAACGCGTTAGTCGTTGGGCGCAAGGCATTTCTGGCATATGTCAGAAAAAGGCTAAGATGCCTCGTTGCCGCTTGCGGAGCCGCGCTGCCGTGCATTGCGTGTGCCGGACTAAGTGTCCAATTCGACACTCGCGCGCCTGGGCTACAATAAATCTCGCTTATAGGCGACTGACAGGAGGGTCAATGAGCAAAGCTGATCAGCAGTTTGTAACCATGTGCCGCGATATCTTGGATCATGGCACCACCACCGAGGGCCAAAAGGTCCGCCCAGTGTGGGAGGATGGCACCCCTGCCTATACCATTAAAAACTTTGGTGTCACGGCGCGCTATGATCTGCGCGAGGAGTTCCCCGCGCTCACCCTGCGTCGTACGGCGCTTAAGTTTGCCATGGACGAGATTCTGTGGATCTATCAAAAGAAGTCCAATAACGTGCATGATCTCAACAGCCATATCTGGGATGAGTGGGCCGATGAGACCGGTTCCATCGGTAAAGCCTACGGCTATCAGATTGGTCAGAAGAGCCATTACGCCGAGGGCGACTTCGACCAGATGGACCGTGTGCTGTACGACCTTAAGCACACGCCGTATAGTCGCCGCATTATGACCAATACGTACGTGTTTAGCGATCTGTCCGAGATGCACCTTTATCCGTGCGCCTATAGCGTGACCTATAACGTGACGCAGCGTCCTCAGGACGACAAGCCGACGCTCAACATGATTCTCAACCAGCGCAGCCAGGACATTTTGGCCGCGAACAACTGGAACGTGTGCCAGTACGCCATTTTGCTGATGATGGTCGCGCAGTCGGTCGATATGATTCCCGGTGAGCTGCTGCACGTGATCGCCGACGCCCATATCTATGATCGTCATGTCGATATCGTCCGCGAGCTTATCGAGCGTCCGCAGTTTGCGGCACCCAAGGTAACGCTCAACCCCGATGTGCATGACTTCTATGCGTTTACGACCGATGACCTGATCGTCGAGGGCTATGAGCACGGCCCGCAGGTCAAGAACATTCCCATTGCGGTGTAGGTGGTGCTCATGACGTGTAAGCTATCTGCTATCGTCGCCGTGTGTGACGATTGGGGCATTGGGTGCGAGGGCGACATGGTGGTGTCCAATCGCGGCGATATGCGCCATTTTGTGGCCTGCACCAAGGGCTGCCCGGTTATCATGGGACGCAAGACCCTGCTGAGTTTTCCCGGCGGGCGTCCGCTCAAGAACCGCCGCAATATCGTGCTCACCCGCGACGAGAGCTTTGCCCCCGAGGGCGTCGACGTGGTGC
>USHT01000216.1 GCA_900554455.1 uncultured Collinsella sp. | reverse complement strand
CAGCGCTGTCATCGAGCGCCTGCAGATTCTCGCTAACGATACGTCGACGGGATCGGAGAACGCCGACGCGCTCATCGCGTCGACCATCAATTCGCTTCGCGAGCAAAACCAGAAGCTGCAGAGCATCAAGGATGGCCTCTCTGCACAGTCGAGCGCCATGGCAAACGACGCTACGGCAATCTCGAACGCGAGCAACGCACTCAACGCGGCAATTCAGACCGGTACGGCTAACCTCGGTCAGGCTCAGACCGATCTGGGGCAGAACGCGCTGCCGAAGGCTTCGAGCGCGCTTGATTCCTTTGCCGCCGTTTCGGGCGACCTGACCGGTATCGTGTCGGGGCTTACCCCCACGATCGCAAATGCGCGCGGCACGCTGTCGCAGCTCGATGCTACCCTCAAACAGGCAAAGACCACGCTCTCCCAGACTGATGCCTCACTTGCCAAGGTTCAGGACAAGCTTGCAACCGCTGCCAACGATATCGCGGCGCTTCAAACGTCCGAGTCCATGGACGAGTTGGCCGACCTGATGAATGTCGACGTCAATGACGTGGCAGATTTCATGGCGTCCCCGGTTGAGCTGACGTCTAAGGCAATCTATCCGGTCAAGAGCTTTGGCTCGGGCATCGCTCCCTTCTACACCAATCTGGCGCTTTGGGTGGGCGGCTATGTGCTCATCGCCATCTACAAGCTCGAAGTCGATCGCGAGGGCGTCGGTAGCTTTACAGCTCGCCAGGGTTACTTTGGCCGCTGGCTGCTGCTGGTGATCTTGGGCGCATTCCAAGCCATCATCGTGACGGTGGGCGACCTGATTATCGGCGTGCAATGCGTCAACCCATTACTCTTTGTGCTGGGCGGCATCGCCATCTCGTTTGCGTACGTCAACATTATCTATGCGCTTTCCACCACGTTTAAGCATATCGGCAAAGCGATTGGCGTCATCCTCGTCATCGTGCAGATTCCCGGCTCGTCGGGCATGTACCCCATCGAGATGATGCCCGGCTTCTTCCAATGGCTCCATCCGCTGCTGCCCTTTACCTACGGCATCAATCTGCTGCGCGAGACGGTCGGCGGCATGTACCCGTTCAACTACCTGTTCAACCTGTGCATCCTGGTCGTGTTCTTGATCGTGGCGCTCTTTATCGGTCTGCAGCTACGTCCGCTGCTGCTCAACCTCAACCTGCTCTTTGATAAGGAGCTCTCTTCGACGGGTATGATGATCTGCGAATCCAACGACCTGCCTCGTCAGCGCTATTCGCTGCGCACGGCCATGCGCGTCATGCTCGATTCCGATTCGTATCGCCGCGAGGTGCTTCACCACGCCGTGACCTTCGAGCATCGTTACCCGTACTACATCAAGGGCGGTTTCGCCGCCGTGGTGGGCGTACAGGTCCTGCTCTTTGTGTTGTCGACGGTTCTTGATATCGACAATAACGGCAAGATCATCCTGCTTGTCATCTGGATCATTTCGGTTATCGCCATCTGCGGCTGGCTCATCAATATCGAGTACATTCGCGCGAGCCTGAATGTTCAGATGCGCATCTCGGCGCTCTCGGACGATGACCTGCGCCGCGAGATGCGCGAGCACACGGTTGCCATCCCGGCCGCTCGTCGCATGTTTGGCCTCAACGCCAGTGAGCAGGGCTCAACGTCCAAGCCCCAGGCTGCCAGCCAGCCCACCCATTTCGATGCGCATCATGTTCCCGAGAGCGGGGACGACACGTTTGTGATGAACGAGGATAGCGCTCCGCTTGGCAAGCACTCCAAAGGAGGTGAGGCATAAATGAAGAACATCCTGCACCTGTTTAAGTGCGACGTTCAAAACGTGTCTCACTCCGTGATTGGTATGATCGTTGTGATGGGCCTGATCATTGTGCCGTGCCTGTACGCGTGGTTTAACATCACCGGCAGCTGGGACCCGTATGGCAACACCGGCAACCTCAAGATTGCCGTGGTCAATACCGATGAAGGCTACGAGAGCGACCTGATCCCCGTCGAGATCAACGTGGGCGAAAACGTGACCGCGAGCCTGCGCGGCAACGAGAACTTTGACTGGGTTGTGCTCAACGATCGCGACAAGGCCATCAACGGCGTCAAGTCGGGTGCCTACTATGCGGCAGTCGTTATCCCCAAGAGCTTTAGCGCCGATATGATGACGCTTTTCTCGACCGACGTGAAGCACGCAGACATCGAGTTCTATGAGAACCAGAAGGCCAACGCCATTGCTCAGATCGTGACCGAAAAGGGTTCGAGTGCCGTTCAGAGCCAGGTTAACGAGACCTTTACCGAGACCATCACGACTATCGGACTTAAAACGGTGTCCAGCTTGCTCGACTACATGAGCACCGACGAGATCAGCAACTTTATCGCCAACCTGTCTTCGACGCTCGGCGATTCGGTCGAGGACCTGCAGGACATTCAGGCAAGTGCGGGGTCACTTGCGGGCATTTTGAGCTCCACGTCCGATTCGCTGACGTCGGCGGGCGGTTTGCTCAAGCAGACCGGTACGACCGAGGCGTCGGTGAAGCAGCTGATGGAACATGCCGAAAGCGGCATCGTTGATTCCGAACAAGCCCTCAAGGCCGCCAGCGATGCGATCGATGCCGCGATTGATGGGAGCGCCGGTTCGTTCGACAACGTATCCGCCGAGCTCGCAAAGGCGTTCGATGCCGCGAACCGGCATGTCGGCCTTACGGTGTCTCAGCTCAACGAAGCCACAGCGGCGCTCAATACGCGTGCTGACGATATCGATGCGATGGCCGATCGGCTCCGCAACCTTGCCGACCAGATGAGCGATGACAAGCTCAAAGACGGCCTCAAGTCCGCTGCGACGTCGCTGGGCAGAATTGCCGTGGAGTACCGCAACAACGCGAAGGACCTGACGGCGACCGCAAAGTCCCTTTCGGACAGCATGGCGGAGGTCAACAACTCGCGTGCCGAGGTCGACCAGGCCATCGCCGATGCCAAGGCA
>USHT01000215.1 GCA_900554455.1 uncultured Collinsella sp. | reverse complement strand
GCAGGTCCCCCAGCACCAGGCCCACGAGCGGGCACAGGACGATGGGGCGGAACGCATAGAGCGTACCGAGCTGGCAGTCGAACTTACCAAATGCGGCGATAAGTCCGATGAGGATTGCTTGGGTAAGCATATATCCCCCTTTCCTAATAGGACACTACGAAGAGCTCAGACTCTTCGAAATTGAACGCCTAGAGCACGCTGGCGCAGTCAACCTTGGGTTCATCGGCCAGGGGTCGAATCTCGACCTCAACGCCACGATCCAGCATCTCGCGCACATCGGCTTCCTCGGCCGCGGTCAGGAAGATCTGACGAGAGACCTGACGAGCATCGGGACGCTTCTCGTCCTTGGGCTTGGTGTTGCCCAGGTTGACCGACTTGATCTGCGGGCAGCCCTCAACAAGCTGCTTTGCCTCAGCAATAGTGGCGACACAGATGATCATCTTGTACTTGTCGGTCACGCCCGAGTTGATAGCTTCGATTGCATGCTCCATATCTTTGATGACGAGCTTGCAGCCGGCAGGCTTGCCCATCTTGAGCGTCGTCTTCCACACCGGGTCGTTAGCGACCTTATCGCCCACGCAGAAGATGCAGTTGGAGCCAAGGCCCTGAACCCAGGAAACTGCGACCTGGCCATGAAGCAGGCGATGGTCAACGCGAAGTAGCTGAATCATAATGTGACCCCCCAAAGGTCTTGTGCCGTCTTACGCCGTGTCAGTAGGTGCTGCGGATTAGAACTCTTCTTCCTCGTCGTCATCGACCAAAAGATCGTTGACAAACTTCACGCGCGTATCGTCCGCAGCGACGATGGCGCGAATCGTCTCCTCAACCGGCGCCGACTCGTCAGAGAACAGCAACTGGATGAGGAGAGGAAGGTTCATGTTGGTAACGAGGTACGTGCGGGGACGCGTCTGGACGATCTTGGTAAACTCGTTGTTGACGCTGCCGCCAAAGAGGTCGGTGCAGACAACGACATCATCGTCGGCAGACATGCCTGCCAGCAGTTTTTGGGCCTCCTCGGCCACGTCCATGCGGCCAT
Organism: uncultured Collinsella sp.; assembly: GCA_900554455.1. Lineage (GTDB taxonomy): Bacteria > Actinomycetota > Coriobacteriia > Coriobacteriales > Coriobacteriaceae > Collinsella. The sequence continues at coordinate 1,937 of USHT01000215.1, read as the reverse complement.
CGACGAACATCGAAAGATCGTGGACGTTGTCGCGAGCGCCCGAGAGCAGCTCGACGCTCTCCTTGATGCCGGTAGCGAAGTGCGCATGGCTGGCGATGATGTACTGTCTCATTCTGTGTTCCTCTCAATAGCCCGGCACGTTCCCGCACCCGTTTTCTTTAGTAGTCGAACTGGTGATAGTAGCGACGATACTTGAGGTTGTGCTTGGTGACCGTCTCGTAGTAAGCGGCAAGGCGATCGGTGATCAGCGAGGAGAGGATCCACGGGGAGACGATGACGCGGAACTCGTCGTCAAGGCCGGGGATCGCGAACTCGGCGGTGTCGATGATGTTGATGTCGGTGTCGCCGGTCACGCCGCGGGTCAGGAAGGCGCGGACGCGCTCGTCGAGCTTGCGGTTCTCGTCCTCGCCCATGAACAGGAAGACCGGGACGCCGGGCTCCACGAGCTCGAGGGTGCCGTGGAAGAAGTCGGCCGAGGTGATGTAGCGGGTGCGCTTCCACTGCATCTCCTCCAGGATGCACATCGAGAACAGGATGGTCTCGCCCCACAGGGCGCCGGAGCCGATGAACATGGTGTAGGGGGCCAGGGCGTACTTCTTGGCGAGCTCCTCGGCGCGCGGCTCGAAGCGCTTGCGGATATCGAGCATGTCCTTCCAGATGTCCTTGGTCTGCTCGATAAACAGATCGAACTTGGGGAAGCAGCCGCGGCGGTTGAGCAGGCGCAGGCCGAAGCAGTCGGCGAGGTAGTAGCCCATCTCGCAGCCACCGTTACCATGATCGGAAGCCATCTTGACGCAATTCTCGGCGCCGACAGCCTGGCCGATGGGGCCCTCGGGCTTGGTCATGGCGTAGACGCGAATGCCCTTTTCCTTCATCTTCTTGACGGCCTCGAGGACCTCGGGGGTGGTGCCGGACTCGGAGGCGGTGAGCACGACGGACTTCTCGGTCATGCGCTTGTGGCCGGAGACGTTCCACTCGGCGGCGTGGATCAGGTAGACCTCGAGGTCGCGGTCGCCGAACTTGTTCATGAGGTACTCAAGTTGCATGAGCTCGTCCCAGGTGCCGCCGACGCCCATCAGGAACACGGCGTCGTAGCCCTCGTCGGCGACCTTGTCGGCGAGCGCGGTCATCTTCTTGCCGGTCTCGTAGAGCGCCTTGCCGTCCTCGAGATAGCCCTCCTGGTCGAAATGCATGATCTCGATCTTCTCGGTTTCCTTCATTTGTCTCTCCTTTCTGGGGTTGTTTCCACATCCCCCATGCCAACGGGCATCAAAACCCGCTTACATTCCGTAACACTCAGCCGCTTTGGCCTTAAGCGCATTGACTGACTCTTCGTAGCCCTCTGCCTTGACCTCCATTTGCTTGGAGACGGCATCGAGATACGGGTGCACGTTCCATGACTTCAGACGCTCGGCGATCATGGCCGCAATCGTCTGGAAGAACACAAGATTGGGAATTGCGCTGAGCAGCGGAGCCACCTGAGGCACCGCAACCTCGTGAGCCCTACCCTTGGGATGGGCCGTGAGCAGCACCGTTTTTGCCGTAACGTTCGATAGCGCATCGGCGATATTCGCAAGACGCTCCGACCCCTGCGGATCGTCGACGATAAACACCAGATAGCCCGGAACGATCTGCATTTCGGGACCGTGGACGAACTCCTCGCCTTCGTGATGCATGGCAGGAATCTTGATGGTCTCGCTCAGCTTGAGCGCTGCCTCCTCGGCAACACCATAGTTGGGGCCGTTGCCGACGACCATGGCGGGCATGTGCTCAGAAAGCTCGAGCATGTGATCTTGGACATATGCCTCGGCGGTCTTGCACATCACGGCATTAGCCTGGATAGCCTCGCGCAGGTCATCAAGACGCTGAGCAACGCCCTTGGCGTCAATCGTTCCGCGCGCCTGACCGCCGTAAATACCAAAGAGCACCAGGTACTC
>USHT01000214.1 GCA_900554455.1 uncultured Collinsella sp. | reverse complement strand
AGCCTGTGCTCGCTGGCGCTCATAGTTTTGCTCGCGACGCCGCTCCGCATCTTCGCGCTTGGCGACATCGCGAAACACGCGACCCGAGCTCGCACGCACCGTCTCCAGATCCAAACCCAGCAGATCGGCAATCTGGATAAAGTACGTATCGATCATGTAGCTGTCGCGCAGCGGATAGATAAGTGTCAGCGCATCCTCCAGCGCCTTGGCGCGACCGCCTGGCGTAGTGATGTCGCTCGACTCCTGCAGCGAACGGTAGACAAAGTCCATAAGCGGCTCGGCAGCGTCGATGCGCGCCTGCAGCTCCTCTCCGCCGTGCGCCGTGATGAACTCCATGGGATCGTTGCCGTCAGGCAGTACCACGCAGCGCAGGTCCATCGAATCCTGTTCGATAAACTGAATCGCGCGACGGGCGGCCTTCTGGCCCGCGGCATCGCCGTCAAACATATACACGATGCGCTTGGCAAAGCGGGTGAGCGTCTTGACATGATGCTCCGTGAGCGCGGTGCCCAGCGTAGCGACAACGTTTTTAATCCCCGCCTCCCAGCAGGCGATGCAGTCGGTATAGCCCTCAACCACAATGGCGGTATCCTGCGCGACGATAAACTCCTTGGCCCAGTTAAAGCCATAGAGGTTCCGCTTTTTATGGAACACGCTCGTCTCGGCGGTGTTGAGGTACTTGGGGTGGCCGTCTCCCATGATGCGACCGCCAAAGGCGATGTTGTGACCCTGTTCGTCAAAGATGGGAAACATCACGCGGTCGTAGAAGCGGTCGGCAAGCTGCCCGCGCCCGCGGCTCACGGCAACGTTGGCGTCGATCATCTCCTGCGGGGTAAAACCCACCTGGGACAGGTGCGACACCAGCGCGTTGCGGCCCGGTGCAAAGCCCAGGCAGTAGCGGCGGCAGACGTCGCCACCCATACCGCGGCTGGCAAAGTACTCGCGTGGACGGCTGTCCTTACCGCGCATAAGCATGGTGTGGTAGAACTGGGCGGTCTCGGCGCACAAATCGTAGATGCGGGCACGCTTGGTACCGCGCTCGCGGCGATCTCCGGTGTCATGCAGCTCAATACCCGCGCGATCGGCCAAATAACGGATTGACTCGGGAAAGCTCAGGTTCTCGCGCTTCATGATATAGGTGAAGACGTCGCCACCCTCGCCGCAGCCAAAGCAATGCCACACCTGCGTGGCGGGAATAATGTGGAAGGACGGCGTCTTTTCGCCATGAAAGGGACAGCAACCCCAAAACTCATGGCCGCGAGGCTTGAGCTCAACCGTTTCCTGCACGATGGCGACTAAGTCGGACGCAGCGCGTACCTGGTCTTTTTCCTCATCGCTAATCACGGATGCTCACCCCCTGCTCACCCAAGTTGTGACGAATGTCCTCGATATTACCCTCGACGGTCGCGATCAACTCATCAAGCGAATCGAACACGCGCGACGGACGCAGCCAGCGCGTAAACGCCAGCGAAACGGAAGCGCCGTACAGGTCGCCCGTATAACCAATTAAGTTAGCCTCGAGGTGCGCGGATGCCGCATCGTCGGCATACGTCGGCGGCAGCCCGACGTTCACGGCAGCGGGCCACACGGTGTCATCGACGAGTACCATGCCCTCATACACGCCATCGGCAGGCACCTGAATGCCATCGGGAACCTGCAGGTTTGCCGTGGGAAAGCCCATGCCAGAGCCCTCGTGACGGCCGCGAATAACACCGCCGCGCAGCATATACGGGCGGCCGAGCAACTCAGCAGCCAGCTCCACATGGCCCTGTCCCAGCTCATGACGGATGCGGGTGGCGCAAATGGCCTCACCGCCCTCGCAAAGCAGATCGTGACCATACACGTCAACGCCGTGCTCGGAACCCCAGACGCGCATCTCGGCAACACCAGAAGCACCGCCACGACCCAGCCTAAAATCGCTGCCAACGCGAATCGAACGAATGTCGACCACGCGTGACAACAGTGTGAGAAAACCGACATGGTCGAGTGCCGCAACCTCAGGCGTAAAGGGAACGGCCACCACTGCATCGACCCCGGTCTGAGCCAAGGCATGTAGACGGTCGGCCGTCGTCATCATTTTTTGAGCGGGCGAAGGGCTCACCACGACGTCCGGGTCGGGATCGAAGGTGACCACGACCGCCTTACAGCCATGGGCGCGGGCATCACGGACAAGCGCCGCAATGAGCTCCTGGTGTCCACGGTGCACGCCATCGAACACGCCGATGGCGATGGAGGCAGCACCCAAGTGCTCACACTCATCAAACGTATCGGCAGTAACGATGCGAGCCTCGTCCGACTCGCCCGCGAAAAAGACACGCGCGAGCTCGCGAGCGGACAACATCATCGAACACCGCCGATTGCCTGCGGAAACACGTGCTCCATGACAAAGCGGCCGCCCTCAATGCGGGCGAGCGCCTTGAGTCCCCCATCGAGCACCAACGCAAACGGCGCCTTCGAGGCATCAAAATCGGCAAGCGAACGCTCAACGGGAATGCGTCGGCCGCAGAGCAGATCGTCGGCAAGATCGCCCGGCAAGTCAACACGCGTGGCGCCCAGGGCCGCAATGGGATCCAGGGCAAAGCCGGGCGCGGACTCGGGAGAAAGCTCCTCGACCGCATGACAGGCGCCAATGGAAACAACACCGGAGGCCGTGCGGCGCAGCGCGGAAATGTGCGCGGCGCTCTCACAGGCGCGGCCCAGGTCGCGAGCGAGCGCACGGATATAGGTGCCCTTGCTCACCGAGAACGCCACGGTCCACACACACGTATCACCTTCGCCGCCCACGGCGATCAGGTCGGCGGCATAGACCTCGACGGGGCGCGGAGGTAGGTCCACCGCATTGCCCTCGCGAGCAGACTTGTAGGCGCGAACGCCATTGACCGAGATAGCCGAAAACGCCGGCGGCGCCTGCATCTGCGGACCCAGCATGGCGGCCAAGCGCTCACGCGCATAGGCAGGATCGCGGAGCTCGTCGGCAACAG
>USHT01000213.1 GCA_900554455.1 uncultured Collinsella sp. | reverse complement strand
TGGGCGGGACGCTCTGCGCTCGAGGCGCTGGATGCGTACCGCGCCTGCTTTAAGGCATCGCGCGCTGCCGCCAAGGAGGTTCGACGTGTCGAAGAGACCTCGCGTGCGCAGGGGAGCCGCGTCGAGGAAGCGCGCTTTGCGCTCGAGCGCATCGGCGAGGTCGACCCCAAACCGGGCGAGTATGAGGAACTCGAGGAACTGCTGCCGCGCTCCGAACATGCCGAGGTGCTGGTTGCCACAGCTAATGATGCCCATGCATCGCTTGCCTCTGAAGGGGGAGCGCTCGATGCCGTGAACAGCGCCGTGGCAGAACTTTCCCGTATGGCTTCCGTCGATCGCAAACTTGGCGACATTGCCGATTTGCTTTCGGATGCCTGTATCTCCCTTGAGGATTGCGCGAACGAGCTTCGTTCCTATCGCGATGGCGTCGCCTTCGATCCGCGCGAGCTCGCTCGCATGCGTGAGCGGTATTCCGACCTCAAGGGCCTGCTGCGTCAGTGGGGTCCCACCATGGACGATGTTTTTGCCATGCGCGATCGCTCGCAAGAGCTGCTGTCCCTGGTCGATGATGGCGATGAACAGATCAGAAAGGCGCGTGAGGCACTCGGGAGCGCCGAGCACGAGTTGTTTGCCGCTGCCAAGGCACTTAAGCGCGCTCGCAATATGGCGGCCCCGCGCTTCTGCCACGAGGTTTGCCGCCAGATGGCTCGCCTGGAGATGGGCGGCGCCGAGCTCGTCTGGGAGTCGCGTGATCTTCCCCGTGCTGAGTGGACGCCCGTTGGTCCTTCGAGCTACGAGCTGCTATACCGCAGCGGTGCCGGTTTGACTCCACGTCCCCTGCGCCGCATTGCGTCGGGCGGTGAGCTCAGCCGCGTCATGTTGGCAAGTAAGGTTGTCCTCGGTAACGCGGACGGTGTCGATACGCTGGTGTTTGACGAGGTCGATGCCGGTGTCGGCGGCTCTACGGCTCGTGCTCTTGCTGGTGTGCTGGCCGATCTTGCCGCTACTCATCAGGTCATCGTCGTAACGCACCTTGCGCAGGTTGCGGTCATGGCCGACAAACATTATGTTGTCAGTAAGGAACCGGGCGATGTTCCCCAGACGCATTTGGACGAGGTAACCGGCGAAACGCGTACCGCCGAGATCGCCCGCATGTTGAGCGGCGATCAGTCCGAGGCAAGCCTGGCGCACGCAAAGCAGATGCTCGAAGAAGCTCGAGGTTAGGTCGTATCAGCGGTGTTGGTGGGACAAAATAGACTGAATTTTTTGTCCCACTTCGCGTTTTACTCCACGACCTTATCCGGTTGGATGAGCTCTTCGTAGTAGCTGATATGCTCTCGGGCGTCCTCGATTTCGGGCAGCAGGAAGTTGTAGATGACCTCTATGATCATCGTGGCGCTCATCTTGGAGAATGCGAAGTCACCCGTTGTCAGCAGCGCTTCGTGATTGACGGTATTAAAGGTGTAGTCTGCCAGGCGCGCGAGCGGGGATTTGCTGTCGCTGCTGATGACGACTACGGTTGCGCCGCAGTCGCGAGCCGCTTTTGCCATGCGATTCAGACGGCGCGACTTGCCGGAGTTTGAGATCAGCACGATAACGTCACCGGGGCGCAGCGTGAGCGCAAAACCAATCGAGGTCTCGCTGATGGTGCTTGCCATGCAACGAAGGCCCAGCTGCGAGAACTTGAACGTCGCGTCGAGCGCGACGGCGTTGGTGTTGCCTACGGCCGCAAACTCAATAACGCCGGCATTCTTAAGCGCGTGTACAACTGCGGCCAACGTGTCGTGATCAATGCCGTCGATGGTCGCATTAAGCTCACTCACCTTGGCGGCGAGGATATTTTTAAGGCTCTGCTCCATGTTGTCGAGCGAGACCTCGTCGGTCAGGCCCTCGTTGCGCTGACTCTCTAAGTCGCGCGCCAACGAAAACTGAAAGCTGCGGAAGCTGCCAAAGCCCAGCTTGCGGCAGAAACGCGAAACGGTCGCCTCGGACGTGGCGGCAGCGCGCGAGAGCTGAGCCGCCGTGAGGCGTGACGCCTCGGACTGGTGCTCCAATATATAGTCGACAATGCGCTGCTCGGACTCGCTGTATCCCTGGTGGGTACTAATGAGGGAAAGTGCGCTTTTGCTACTATCGGTCATGGATGGCTCCTGGTTGGCATGAAAATCTAACTTGATTTGCAATGCCATAGTATACGGGCATTTTCAATTACAAGATACACCTTGCCGTTTCAAGTGTTGATGGTAAACTTTCACTTGCCGTTTACGGTTATGAAAGAACCTTTCACCGGAGAATTGCGCCTTGTCTCTTCTCACGCGGACGGTAGGTTGGTATCTTTCAGTTGTGGAAAAACGCGCATCGAAGCGCGTGTAGGGGAGCGCCCGCGGGCGCTGTACTCAAGAAGGAGGGACACATGGCTAAGTTTGACATCATCGCCGCGACCGGTTGCCCGACCGGCATTGCGCACACCTTCATGGCGAAGGAGGCGCTGGAGAAGGCAGCTGCCGAGCGCGGTCTGACCATTAAGGTCGAGACTCATGGCCAGGTCGGTGTCGAGAACGAGCTCACCAAGAGCGAGATCGCCGGTGCCAAGGCCGTCGTCGTCGCAGCCGATAAGGATGTCCAGGCTGAGCGTTTCGCCGGTAAGCCCATGGTTTCCGTTGGTGTTTCCAAGGCCCTGTCTGTCGAGGCTGCTGGTAAGCTGATCGACCGCGCGCTCGCCGCCAAGGGCGACGACACGGTTGCCGCTGCCGCCGATGTCGAGGACGAGGTCGAGGAGAAGGAGTCCATCGGTCACGTCATCTACAAGCACCTCATGAACGGCGTCAGCCACATGCTGGTCTTCGTCGTTGCCGGTGGTGTTCTGACCGCCATTTCGTTCCTGTGGGGCATCACGTCCTTTGATTCGACGGCTGCCGACTACAACAGCTTTGCCGCGATGCTCAAGATTATCGGCGGTATCGCTATGAACCTCATGGTTCCGGTGCTCTCC
>USHT01000212.1 GCA_900554455.1 uncultured Collinsella sp. | reverse complement strand
TGGTCAGCGTAGGCAAAACATTGCGGAACGTCTGCGGAATCATAACGTAGAGCAGCGTCTGGAAGGCATTCATGCCCAGAGAGCGAGCAGCCTCGTTTTGGCCCTTGGGGATCGATTGAATACCGGCGCGGAAGATCTCGCACAGATAGGCAGACGAATTCATGGCCATGACGATGACGCCGAGCACGTAGTCATCAACCTTGACTCCGGCCAACGGCAGACCGAAGAACGCGATATAGATCTGCAGGAAAGCCGGCGTACCGCGAATGATATTCACATAGATGCCGGCAAAGCAACGCAGGATGCGCGACTTAGAGATGCGCATGAGCGACAGGGCAAAACCGAAGGGAATTGCCAGCGGAAACGCCACAAGCACGATCGAAAGCGACATGAGGAAGCCCTTGAAGACGATCGGCAGGCTCTGGACCAAAATGACCGGGTTCAGGAACAGGCGCAGGAACATATTGGAGTTCCACGCCTCGACCCACGGCTGCTCCTTAAGGTCGGTCAGGAAGTTATCGAAGGCCGTCACGCCCTTGATCTCCACCGACGGAATCTTGGAGATCTTCTTGGTCGACCCGTCAGCGAGCGTATAGGTGCCGCTAAAGGCCTCATCGCCGCCCTCGACGGGGAAGGTCACGCCGTAGACCTCGACGCGGAAATAGCCGCCGGCAGGCGCCGTCTCGCCAAAATCAATCTTGAGCGTCTGACCATCGACCTTGCACGTGGGCTTCATGGGCGTACGGTCCATAAGGTCATCGCCCGAGAGCATCGTCAGGCGCGTATCATCGGCGCCAAAGGTCGTGCCGTCGGCAAACGTCAGTGAAAGGCCGCCCAGCTCCTCGTCGGCATCGGCCTGGACCTCCCAGGTGATGCGGGTCTCGGTGCCACCGACCACGTCGCTACCCGAACCGGTATTGGGTCGGGCGGTGATCTTTGCGGTCTCAAGCGCCTGGGCGGTCGTGGGCACGCAGGCCCCCGCGCACACCAGGGCGAGTGCCACAGCCAAAGCGCAGGCTAGCTTTTGGAGCATCGAGGGCAGTGGATAGCTCTGGCCCATAGCTCCTTGGTTCAATCGAGACAAGGTGGCTCCTAACGTTTAAGTTGCCGACATAACGGGGCGGGATGACGCCCATTCAAGAAACGCAAAGGCCCTCTCCTCCAAAACGGAAAGGGCCCGCGTGCAATCTAGTAGTTATTTTACTTGATGTTGTACTTAGCCATGAGGGCGTCAACGGTACCGTCATCGGTCAGGTCCTTGATGGCCTGGTTGATGTCGTCCTTGAGCTTGGTGTTGCCCTGGTTGATGGCAATGGTGTACTCCTCGCCGGTGCTGATCTGCTTGATGGTCTGGCAGGTGTTGAACTGCTCGGCGGTCAGCTGGCTGGCGACGGAGCGGTTGGTCACCACGGCGTCACCCTTATCGGACTGCAGGGCGCTGAAGCACTCGGTGGCATCCTTGTAGGGGACGATCTTGGCCTTGGGGAAGTTCTCCTGAGCAAAGGCCTCGGCGGTCGAGCCAGACTGGACGATGATGGTAGCGTCGGCGTTGTTGAGCTTCTCGCTGTAGTTATCGGCAGTGATGTCGGTGTTATCGACCTTGGTCACGATAGCCTGGTCATCCATGTAGTAGGAGTCGGAGAACGCGACCTCCTTCTCACGCTCGGGCGTGTCGGTGATAGCCGCGATGGAAACGTCATACTTGGCGCCCGAAGCGACGCCCGGAACCAGCGTGTCAAAGTCATTGTTGACATACTCGACATCCAGGCCCAGCTTGTCGCCGATAGCCTTGATGAGCTCAAGGTCAAAGCCCTGATAATCGCCGTTGTCATCCTTGTACTCAAACGGAGCGTACTCGGCAGAGGTGCCGACGGTCAGTGTACCGTCCTTGACGAGCGCGTACTCCTTGGAGCCGTCGACCTTCTCGACCTTAGCGTCGTCAGAGCTGCTGGAACCGGCATCAGAACCAGAGGTGGCGTTGGACGAGCCGCAGCCCGTCAGTGCGAGGGCGAGCGCCATGGCGCCTGTGGCGGCAAATGTGCCAAGCTTCTTAAGCTTCATAATCAGTCTCCTTCCGGTGGCCTCGTTTGATTCAGAGGTCTGCAAAAACTGTTGGCTATTATGCACCCGGAATTACGAATCTGCAATGAGAAAACTGATTGAAACAAACCCATAACGTGAATGGAATACTCTACTTTGTGACAGTCGTTACTGCCGCAATGACCTTAATAGTCTAATTTCAGCTGCATAACCTGCAAGTTCGTTCGGAGTCTCCAAAATAAACGGCAGCGAACGCAAACGGCCATTCGATACAATATTCTGCATAACCTGCATACCGCCACCAAATTCCTCGCTGCCAAGGTATCCCTTGCCGATGCACTCGTGACGATCTTTATGGGCGCCACAAGGGTTCTTCGAATCGTTGATGTGTACGGCATGCAAGCGATCGATACCCACCACGCGGTCGAACTCGTCGAGTACGCCGTCCGGATCATGGATGATGTCGTAGCCGGCATCGCTCACATGACAAGTGTCTAGGCAAACGCCCAGCTTATCGGACAGCTCTGGGCACTTGGCGGCAACGCCCTCGATAATGCACGCCAGTTCCTCAAAGCTGCGGCCCACCTCGGTACCCTTGCCGGCCATGGTCTCGAGCAGCACCGTCGTCTGCTGGCCCTCAAACATCACCTGGCACAGCGTGTCGACAATCATCTGAATGCCGGCGTCTGCCCCCTGTCCCACATGCGCACCGGGGTGGAAGTTGTAGTAGTTGCCGGGCAGTGCTTCCAGACGCTGCAAGTCCTCGGCCATTGCCTCCAAGGCAAACTCGCGCGCCCGCTCTTTGGCAGAACAGGGGTTGTAGGTATACGGGGCATGCGCCACCAGCGGTCCAAAGTCGTTTTGCGCCATAAGCTCGCGCAGAGCCACCACGTCATCCATGTCAAGTTCTTTTGCCTTGCCACCGCGCGGGTTGCGCGTAAAGAACGCAAAGG
>USHT01000211.1 GCA_900554455.1 uncultured Collinsella sp. | reverse complement strand
GCGGCCATCGACTTCGGCCAGGGCCTCGGCATCGCCGTGCACCTCAACGATGCGGGGCGCGCGGATAAACGTCAGCGGCACTTCACCGTCGATGCCGGCTACCTGCCCCTTGGTTCGAAAGCTGCCGAGCTGCCTGCCATAGGCATTACGCTCAACGAGCACATCCATGGTTGCCAGGCGCGGCGTCCCCTTATCGTCGTGGGCGGCAAGGTCGCGCGCCAGCAGAATCAAGCCGGCGCAGGTGCCCAGGACGGGCATGCCTTCAACAATGTGGGTGCGAAGCTCATCGAGCATGCCGAGCTCGGCAAGTAGCTTGCCCTGAACGGTGGACTCGCCGCCGGGAAGTACCAGACGGTCAAAGTCCTGCTTCAAATCAGCCGCCTGCCTCAGCTCAATACAGTGTGCGCCAAGCCCGGATAGTCTTGCCTCGTGCTCGGCAAAAGCGCCTTGGACCGCCAGCACGGCGACCGTTTGGTCTGCATAATCGCTCATGTGCGATCCTTTCTGCTGGACTAGCGTCCGCGCTCCTCCATGATGATCTCGATCTCGTCGGCGTTGATGCCCACCATGGCCTCGCCCAGGTCCTCCGAAAGCTCGGCGATGAGCTTGGCGTCGGTGAAGTTTGCCACGGCCTTGACGATGGCGGCTGCGCGCTTGGCGGGGTCGCCGCTCTTAAAGATGCCCGAGCCGACAAAGACGCCCTCGGCGCCCAGCTGCATCATCAGCGCGGCGTCGGCGGGGGTCGCTACGCCGCCGGCGGCAAAGTTCACGACGGGAAGCTTGCCCGCGGCATGGACCTCGCGTACCAGCTCGACCGGAACCTGCAGCTGCTTGGCTGCCTCAAAGAGCTCGTCGTCACGCAGGGCGACAACATCGCGGATCTGCTTTTGGATCTTGCGCATGTGGCGCACGGCCTGAACGACGTCGCCCGTGCCCGGCTCACCCTTGGTGCGAATCATCGTGGCGCCCTCGGCAACACGGCGCAGCGCCTCGCCCAGATCGCGGGCGCCGCAGACAAACGGCACGTCAAACTGGGTCTTGTCGATGTGATAGACGTCATCGGCAGGGGAGAGAACCTCGGACTCATCGATGTAGTCGATCTCGATGGCCTGCAGGACCTGCGCCTCGACGATGTGACCGATGCGGCACTTGGCCATGACGGGGATGGAGACGGCCTCCTGGATGCCCTTGATCATCTTGGGGTCGCTCATGCGCGAGACGCCGCCTGCGGCACGGATGTCGGCCGGAATGCGCTCGAGTGCCATGACGGCGCAGGCGCCCGCCTCTTCGGCGACGCGTGCCTGCTCGGGCGTGGTGACGTCCATGATGACGCCGCCCTTGAGCATCTGCGCGAGCTCGCGATTGAGTTTGACGCGATCGGCCTTGCTGGTCTGTTCTGCCATGGTTGCTCCCTTGGTTGGCATGTGCATTGCTTGACGGAACATCCTATCGGGGAGCTGGGTATGGCAAAATACTCAGTTTTCGAGATAATAATAAGGTCAGCTTAATACCAGATTGAACAGCTCGATAAGGTCAGGTGATAAACTCATGCTTGACTACAATTTGGAAAAACGTGGCGAGGCATCGCTTTATGAGTATGTTTACCAGCAAATTCGAGATGATATTGTTGCTGGACGTATTGCGGCGGGGGAGCATCTTCCGTCTAAGCGCGCCTTTGCCAGTCATCTGGGAATCAGTGTCATTACCATCGAGAATGCATATAGCCAGTTACTTGCCGAGGGCTATATTTGCTCAATGCCGCGTCGTGGCTACTACGCGTGCGAGCTTCCGGATGCACCGGTTTTGGCTTCGGCTGCGGAGGGCATCGACCGAGATGCCGCCTCTGCGGGTCCCAGCGCGCATGATGTCAACGGACAGGTCGAGCTATTCGATGCACTTTCTCCTTCCGCTTTGGAGGCGGCGCGGCTTTGGCAAAGCGCACTACGGGCGACGCTGGCATCCGAAGATGAGCACGAAATCTTTTCGCCCGCACCGGCGCAGGGCACCGCTCGGCTGCGACGCGCAATTGCTCACCACCTGCGTGGGACAAGGGGCATGAATGTCGATCCCAATAACATTGTTATCGGCGCGGGCGCCCAGCTGCTCGATACCATGTTGGTTCAGTTGCTTGGCGCTGACAAGGTGTATGCCGTTGAGGACCCGGGCTATTTACGTCTGACGCGCATCTATCAGGCTATGGGCTGCAAAGTTCGACATATCCCGTTGGATGATGAGGGGGTGGACTTGAGCGCTCTGCAGAAAACCGGGACCGATGTACTTCATCTGATGCCGTCCCATCAGTATCCGACCGGCCTTGTGACGAGCATTGCGCGGCGCTATGCGCTTCTGAGCTGGGCCGCCGAGCGACCAGGTCGGTACCTCATCGAAGATGACTTTGATTGTGAGTTTCGCCTTGCCGGGAAGCCGATTCCCGCGCTCGCGTCGATTGATGCCGCCCAGTCGGTTATCTACACCAACACGTTTTCGAAGAGCCTTTCATCGGCGTTGCGTCTAGCGTACATGGTGCTGCCCGATGAGCTAATGGAGCGGTTTAGGCGCAACCTTGGTTTTTACGCCTCGTCGGTGAGTTCTGTTGACCAGGTCGCTTTGGCTCGTTTGCTGGAATCGGGTGATTACGAGCGGCATGTGAACCGCGTGCGCGTTCGTGCTCGTGAGGCGCGTGATGGCCTGACGTCGCTTGTACGGAAGGCATTTCCGGCAGGGGAGGTCTCGATCGAGCATGCGGACGCGGGCCTTTACTGCACCGTGGTTGCGGAGCACGGAACGGGCGGAAGCACTTTTGCACGGGCCCTCACGCGCTCGAGCATCCCTTTTATCGATATCGGTGACTGTTTTTGGTGTGCCGATGGCGCATCTGCCCCTGAAAACTCAACTCATATTCTTGTCCAGTATGACGATCTGAGTCCAAAAGTACTAACTACCTTGGAATTGCAGCTAATGGGGGCACTCTGCAATCTAAGTGAGTAGACTTTT